>CAYUBH010000024.1:8492-11375 GCA_964442985.1 uncultured Gammaproteobacteria bacterium | reverse complement strand
CTGACCATTACCAAAGCTAGGAGTAGCCACCACATGAACCACAATGCTGCTCCAAAATAGAAAACGACCATCGCGACTGTTAGAACAAACCATGGAACAGCTACCGCAGCGCTCGCAATAAATGGAGTTTCGAGCGGAGGAACGCCTTCATCAAAAAATTGCACCACTGAACGACGCGCAATTTCTACGCGGGCTTTTTTGATAGTGGTAATAATAATACCAATAACAAACAAGACGAGCCCAATAAACACCAGCGTCAGGAGGAGACCGCCTTCTCCGATTAATGTGAAGACTGAACTAAATGGCTGGTTGAAACGGAGCGACCAAGCATATGGGTCATTGTTGAAGCTTGGGTCGCGATATTGTGAAAAGATAAGACCGAAGGTCCCAGGACCATTACCAACAATAGTATTTTTAACACTAGAAAAAATACTTTCGGTTGATAAAAACCATGACGTTTCGCGATTGAGCACTACTTCGGCTGGCACAGTAGTGGCCACTAAGCGAGGTGCACCAAAACCAATAAAGATGGCTGAGGCCAAGAGTAATACAAAGATAGCTGACAACCACGGCAAACGAACTTCACGTAAGAAAATAATCCCAACTGATAAGAGCAGTGTTGCTCCAACTAGGAGAATCCACCACATCATACCGAAGTTGAGAATGATAAGAGCAACAAATGAAAGGAGTGTGGTAGCGGTATAGAGAGCAACTCTCGCAATAGAAATATTGCGACGCATCATCTGACCAGCTGACAAAAGAAGGGCCGTAATCAACCAAATACCAAATGAACTATTGGCCTGATCAATGCTGTTCCAAACATCGGGAAGCCAATAAGCAAACAAATCAAAACCGAATAGTGCTTTGGCTAAGAAAATTACTGAAGCAGCAAGACTTACCAAGACAGTAACATCGAGGAGTAGCGACCACTGCTTAAGCGAACGACACATTTGAATGATGAGAAAATAAAAGAACCCCATCATGATAAAAAAAAGCGCACTCAAACTAAAATAGTCGGCTCGCCCAATAAAACTAGAAAATCTGGCGGCAGAAAAGATCGTCGCAACAATCATACTTATGATGAGCGCTCCCACAGCTGTGTCGATACGACTGAGATATAATCCTGCTTTGCGCAACATGACTACTTTACAAACCCAAGCGATAAGCGCACCAGCGATTAAACCAAAGGCCCAGTATTGTTTAGGGAGAACAAAAGCATTTGCCAGACTGCTATCCACCACAAACGGTACAACAACGATGGTGGCACAGAGTAAAAACCAAGCGATTTTATCAAACCATTGAGCAGCACGAAAATGTGAGAGCATAGGATAAAGAAACATTAAAATTTTTTCCTTCTTCTCCTTAGATTATACACGATTTTGATGGAGAGCACCACACCGGAACCCCTCCGGCCAGGCATGGTAACCAGAGGGGGCTTCTTAGCCTTAATAGTACCTTCTTTATTTATTTTGTCAATTTTGTCAATATCATTTTTGATAAAAACTTTATTTTTTGTTTACTTTTATTTTATTTAATGGTATACTTTTTTTTGACAATTAATTTATGGACATTCAAGCCACACTTCGTCAACTCGGACTCACCTCTTCAGAAATAGCTGTCTATCTTTTTTTATTGTCCAACGGCCTGACCACTCCTCCAATTGTTTCACGTGAAACAAAAATCGCGCGTACCAACTGCTACCATATTTTTGAAAGTCTTGGAGAGAAGGGTTTGATCGAAGAAATGCCTGATGGCAAACGAAAAGCCTATCGCGCTCGAAATCCAGAATCCGTTATCACAATGTTAGAGCGTCAGCAGGCTTTGGCTCACCAAATCATTCCAGATCTCCAAGCCCTCTACACTCCTCAGAAGTTTAAACCCCAGATTAGTTTTTGTGAGGGCTGGGAGGCGGTTCGGGCTCTTTTTTACAAAGCACTTGATGCGCCAATTATCACACTCTTTGGTGAACTAAGCCCACTTCAGGCAGCTACAGGGGAGTTGTACACCTTTTTTACCGATCAAATAAAACAACGGGGTATTACCTATACCCATATTGGCTTACCAATTGTTTCACGTGAAACAATTGGTGGGCCGATAGCCGAGGAAAGCGCTGAAAAGGACGAAAAAGCCTTATCAGCGACCATAATCCTACAATGGAACGACACAATTGCCCTCATTACGGCACTTGAGCCGGCTTTTGCTACGGTTATTACCCAAAAAGAGGTGGGTAGAACATTCCAGATACTCTTTAGGATGCTGAAAAGTATCTAGAGTGTTTCACGTGAAACATTCTGACAATAAAACAGTGGATAAAGCCATTAGGAATGGTCTCTTTTGATTTCTTTGTATACACTAGTGTATACAAATTAAACACAGAAAGTATCCACTTACCCACAAAGTTATCCACACTCTTAGCTAATTTTAGCCACTTTTTTGGCTAAAAAGCACTTATGAGTGATCATCCGCCTCGCTCCGCTTAGGTGTTTTTGTGTTTGTATACAATAATCTATACAAACGTCTTTATTTTTTCTTTATCCTTATATAGCAAAAGCCTGTCATGAGAAATGACAGGCTTTATCTTGTGCCCCCAGCACGAATCGAACGTACATCTATCCCTTAGGACGGGACTGTTCTATCCATTGAACTACGGGGGCAGACGTCCAAAGTATACCTACGGAGCGTCTGTTTGTCTATATTTTGGGCTATTCAGTGACTTTTTATCCTGAGAGTGCTACACTAAACCCATACTTTTTATGCTTTTTCTATGGAATTATCCTTTATCATTCTCGTTCTTATCCTTATAGCCGTGGCTGTCGGGCTCGTGACTGTGCTCAAAAAGAAGGATTCTCGCGAAAACGACCAGTCGTTTCTCATGATGCAACA
>CAYUBH010000024.1:0-8392 GCA_964442985.1 uncultured Gammaproteobacteria bacterium | reverse complement strand
CGCGGTATTCTTGGCGAATATCTCCTCGAAAACGTGCTTAAAAATGTCCTTCCGCCAGGCTCATACCAAATGCAGTACGCTTTTAAAGACGGTGATATTGTTGACGCCGCTATTTTTATTAAAGATCAAATTATTCCTGTTGATTCAAAATTTAGCCTTGAAAATTACAACCGCCTGGCGCAAGAAAAAGATCTAGAACGTCGAAAAGAGCTGGAAACACTATTCCGAAACGATCTTAAGAAACGTATTGATGAAACCAGTAAATATATTAAACAAAAGGAGGGGACGATGGATTTTGCTTTCATGTTCATCCCCGCTGAAGGTATTTATTACGACTTACTCGTCAATCAGGTGGGTGCTATCAAAGCCAATACCCACGACCTCATTGAATATGCTTTCCGTGAACGCCATGTTATTATCGTCTCACCAACTTCGTTTCTTGCCTACCTACAAACAGTCATGCAAGGTCTTCGCGCAATGAAAATTGAAGAGTCAGCTCAAGAAATTCGTGAACGAGTGGAGGATTTGGGCAAACATATCTTGGCCTATGAAGACTACCTCAAAAAATTAGGCAATACTCTCGGCACCAGCGTCTCTCATTATAATAATGCCTATAAGGAGTTCAATAAAATTGATAAAGACGTTATCCGTATCACCAACGGCGAGAAAACGGTCGAGCCTATTCTCCTCGACAAACCTACCCTAGAATAACCACTCCACCACTTGACGAAAGCCGTATTTTCCTCTATACTGACGCCATTCTAGCCTAGACAAGCTTCTCGTCACAGAAGTAGCCTTGGCTCAGGACATTTTACACACTCCATGTAGCTCTCTCACATCGGCAGTGTTTACCTCATATATACTATGCCTAATAAGCAAAATGCCGCTAAGGCACTCCGCCAAAGCAAGAAAAATGCCGCTGCGAACTTGATTCGTCGCGACGCTTTCAAGACTGCTATCAAGCAGGTTACCAAGGCAGCTACTCCAGCTGAAGCCAAAAAATTATTGGTTGCTGCTCAAAAAGCTCTTGATAAGGCTGCTCGCCTCGGTGTTATCAAAAAGAACACTGCTGCTCGCAAAATTTCTCGCTTGATGAAAAAAATCAACAGCAAGAAAAAATAAGCTCTTCAAAAAAATATCCCGGTTGCCTCAGGCAGTCGGGATATTTTATTTTACAGCAACCACTTCTACCAGCCGATCGAGAAGCAATCCTTGGCTCGCTCGACCATTTTTTGTAGCTACATCTATCGCCATAAGCTCATCATGAATACGCAGGAGTGCTTGATGCGAAAAACGTTTAATGAGTGGCAGATTTTTTTTGACCACAAAGGGGTGAATCTCTAACTGCTTAGCCAATATATCACTCGGAATACCCGGCTCGTGAAGCATAGCATCAGACAACGCAACAAGAACGCGAAATTGCCAAGCGATAAGACTAAACAGGCGCATATCATCTTGCCCCAGGCGACGCTGTTCGAACATAAGTAAATTGGCTTTTTTTCTATTTCCAGAGACTAGCGCTTCTACTAAAGAAAAAACGTTATCATCGAGCTTTTCCGGAACAAACAGCGCCACATCAGACGCAGTGATGACACGGCCGTGAGCATAAGCTACCAGCTGGGCGAGCACGCCTGACATCAACCACATATCTTTTCCACCAAGAGCACTTATCGCTACTACCGCACCCGGCTCAATCGTGCCCCCAGCAGTGGCTATTTCTTTTTTAATCCAAGCGGTCAGTGTCTCTCCAGCTAGCGCTTCAAATTCTTGGGCGTATTTTTCTTGTTTTAATCGTTCGAATAGTTCTTTACTTTCTTTAGCTTTGCCAACTGGCTCATGTTGCCAAATAACCACGATGGTACTCTCGGGAATACCGGCGTCTAACCGCTCACTGAAGGCTCGAGCCAGTTCTTTATTACTCGTTGAAGCAATATTTTCAATCACCACCATTCGTTTTTGCGCCAAAAAAGGCGCCGACGTAATTTCAGCTAAAATTTTCCCTGTGTCGGCAGTCTTCGCATCAAGACGAGCGGTATTATACCCCTGCGGATCGCGCTCACGTCGAAACTTTTCAATAGATTGTCGGACATACACCTGACTGCGCAGGGTATCTTCGCCGTAGAGAAATAAAATCATAGAGATTGGTAACGGCATAGTACCTTTTTTGAAATCAAAAAACAAGCTGGCTGGTATATAACTATCTATTTTAGAGTTCGCTTGCTATAATGAACCTATTAGTTTTTCTTTTTGTATGTCTTCATCTTCACAACATAGCGACGTTGTTATTCTTGGCGCCGGTATTGGCGGCTTCGAAGCGTTTCGCGAACTTTCTAAGCTTTTCAAACGCCACGGTATCCATAAAACTATCACCGTCGTTGACCAAAACGATTATTTTACTTTCACTCCTTTGCTACACGAAGTGGCTACAGGCTCGGTTTTGCCATCGCACGCCACCGTACCACTCCGTGAATTGACCTACAAGACACCACATCGTTTTCTCAAAGCTTCTGTTACCGCACTTAACCCAAAAACAAAAACAATTACTACCTCTGAAGGAACTATTACCTACGACTACTGTATTATGGCAATTGGTAGTGGCCTTAATTTTTTTGGCGTTCCTGGAGCTGACACCTATGCCGAAACGGTGCGCACCCTTACTCAGGCGATGCATTTTCGCGAACGAATTATCAAACATTTAGAAAAACAGCCTAAAAAGCTCGCTTTAACAGTGGTTGGTGGGGGCTACACTGGTGTGGAAGTTGTCGGTCAGCTCGCTTTTTTACGTGAACACGCTCTCAAAAAATTATTTCCAACCACTACTATCACTCTAACTGTTATTGAATCGTCCCCAGCTGTCGCGAGCGTCCTACCGCCAAAGGCTCAACAAAAAATCTTGCGGAGATTACAGCACCTACAGGTTGTTGTGCGAACTGGGACAGCCGTAAAAGAAGTACGCGAAAAAGAAGTGACGCTCGGCTCCGGCGAAGTGTTACCAAGCGATATTACTTTTTGGTGTACCGGTATCGGCAATACTGCCAACACTCTTTTGCCCGAAGCTTTTTGTGAAAAAGGACGTGTTCGAGTCAACGATTTTCTCCAACACACCACAGAGCCATCTCTCTATGCTGTTGGCGACGTTGCGCTAGCCCAAGCCCCAGGAGCCGAACGCCCCTACCCACAACTCGGCGAAGTCGCTCATCATCAAGGTCTCTATGCTGCCCGCCATATTACCGCCAGTATTCGCCAGACACGCCTCAAACCATTTCTTTTGAAATCAACTGGGACTCTTATGCCGGTTGGCGATCGATACGCTGTGGCTGTTTTATATGGTTTTGTCTTTGAGGGCTTGTTTGCTTGGTGGCTACGACGCACTGTCTATCTGCTTTTTATGCCTGGCATTCTCCGCAAAATTACCTTGGTGATACAGTGGACCTTGCACCTCTTTGGGTTTGGCTATATAATTGCTTTAGAAAAAAAATAACGAGTTTGTAACCCTCGTTACCTTATTTATTAAACTACTACACTATGTGTAAAGAAGGATGTAACAGTGGTCGAGTAAAGGCTGCTGGTCTCTTAGCTCTTCGTTTGGCTTTGGCTTTTGTCTTTATCTACGCAGGTTGGATGAAACTCACTCCAGCCGGACACGCAATGACTGCTGGTATGTTTGGCAGTATGGGCCTCCCTTTTGGTGGCGAATTCTGGGCCTATCTCATCGGTGGTCTTGAGCTTGCTGGTGGTATTATGGTCGCCCTTGGCCTTTTTGCTCGCTACGCAGCCGGTGTTTTGGCTATCATCATGCTTGTAGCTATCTTTATTGCCCACCTCAAAGGCCCTTTGACTGGTTTGTTTGTTCCAGTCTTGGCTCTTGGTGGTCTTCTCTCTATCGCTACAGGTGGAGCTGGCGACTGGCGCGTTCTTGAGTGTGAATGTTGCTGTAAGCGCTGTAAAATGGCTTCCAACGAATCCAAAGATGACGATTGTTGTGGTAGTGGTGGTTGTGGAAGTTGTGATAAGAAATAAAGTATCTATCATTCCAAACCGGTCGCCTCAAGCGATCGGTTTTTTTGTCTATTTCGAGCGCTAGACAAAGGGTCAGCAAGAGGTTAAGATACGTTTTACACGTATTTTACTTTTACGCGACCTGTATGAAAGCTTCGTATCCCATTTTCCTAGCTGGAAATTTTGTAGAAACTCCACTACCACTGCCAATTATTAGCCCTTTTACCAACCAGGTTGAGGCGGAAAGCTTTTTAGCGACCAGAGAGCAGCTTGAACAGGCTATTCTTGGGGCGCAGACAGTTGAAGCTGAGCTTCGCGCTCTGCCAGTCTATGCTCGGGCCGAAGCTTTGCTCCATATTGCTAGCGGATTAGCTGTCCGCAAAGAAGAGTTTGCTGAAATTATGGCGATTGAGGCAGGTAAACCACTCTTTTTTGGTCGTCTTGAAGTAGAGCGAGCTATCCAGACCTTCACCGATGGTGCCGAAGAGGCCAAACGTATCCACGGCGAATGGTTGGCGCTTGATCGAGCCCCAAGTAGCAGTAATCATGAGGCAACTGTACGCCGTTTTCCAATTGGTTTGGTGGCAGCGATCGCTCCATTTAATTTTCCTCTTAATTTAGTCGCTCACAAACTGGCCCCAGCAATTGCTGCTGGTTGCCCGATTATTCTCAAGCCGGCTTCAAAAACCCCACTGTCAGCACTTCTTCTCGCTGAGCTCGTTGCCGAGACCAAACTACCTAAAGGTGCCGTGTCTATTCTCCCAATGGATCGCGAAGTGGGTGATACTTTGGTCACCGATGACCGTTTTAAATTGCTTACTTTTACTGGGTCACCTCATGTTGGTTGGGCTATGAAAGCGCGAGCCGGCAAGAAAAAAGTAGTGCTCGAACTTGGTGGCAACGCCGCGGTGATTATCACCCCGTCTGCTAATTTGACCAAAGTATTTAAAAAAATTGGTGTCGCTGCCTTTGGGCAAAGTGGGCAAAGCTGTGTCCACACCCAACGCATCTATGTCCATGAAAAAATAAAAGATGTTTTTTTGGCCGGGCTCATAGAAGAGGCTAAAAAATTTGTCTATGGCGACCCACTCGCTGAAGGAGTGATGTTTTCGAGTATGATTGATGTGGCCAATACCGATCGCATTGATGCTTGGGTCAAAGATGCGCTCTCTGAAGGTGCTAAAATTATCTATGGTGGTCAACGCGTGGCGCGAACAGGCTACAGCCCTACTATTTTGACGGGCACGACAAGCGATATGCGGGTGTGTGCCGAAGAAGCTTTTGCTCCGATTGTTATTGTTGAATCGTATAGCGATTTCAAAGAGGTTGTCACCGCAGTAAACACCTCAACTTTCGGCCTGCAGTGTGGTGTTTTCACCAATAACGCCGAAGAAATCTATTACGCCTTTGAGCATCTAGAGGTTGGCGGTGTCGTCATCAACAATGCTTCCAGCTATCGCGCTGATCATATGCCGTATGGTGGTGTAAAAGATTCTGGCCTGGGTCGCGAAGGTGTGCGCTATGCGATAGAAGACATGACTGAGCTTAAAGTATTGGTAGTAAATAAAGATTTTTAAGTATCTATGACTAGTTCCGACATTTTCGTCAAAATTTTAGAACAAAAGGGGATTGAATATTGTTTTGCTCTGCCGGGCGAAGAGAATCTCGACTTCTTAGAGGCGCTCCGCAAGTCAAACATTAAACTTATTGTCACTCGCCACGAGCAGTCGGCGGCGTTTATGGCAGCAACCTATGGTCGTCTCACCGGCAAACCTGGCGTATGTCTGGCTACACTTGGCCCAGGCGCGCTTAATCTCGTCACTGGTGTGGCGTATGCTCAGCTTGGTGGCATGCCCCTGATTGCTATCACGGGCCAGAAAGCGTTGCTTGAAAATTGGCAGGCGCAATTTCAAATTGTTGATATTGTCGGTGTCATGCGCCCGATTACTAAATGGACTGAGAGTGTCGCTACCCCTCGCTCTATGAGCAAAGTCGCTCATAATGCTATCACTATCGCTTCCGAAGAGCGCCCTGGGGCAGTGCATGTAGAAATTCCCGAAGATATTGCTGGCACTGAGTTTGAAGATACTCATGATATAGAGACACTGCCAAATCGTCGCCCGGTGGCTGATGAAAAAGCGATTCGCCAAGCTGCTGAAATTATTAAACAGGCCAAACGTCCAATTATTATCGTCTCAAGTGGCGGTAATCGTAAATTAGTAACCAACCAACTGCGTGCCTTGGTTCACCAAACTGGTTTATTTGTTATTGGCACCCAACTTGGCAAAGGGGTATTGCCCGACGACGACCCACAGTCGCTTTTTTCACTCGGCATGCATCGTCGTGACTACATCAACAAAGCAATTGATGATAGCGATCTGATTATTACCGTTGGTTATAGCACCAACGAACATCCGCCGTACGTTTGGAATAAAAATAAAGACAAAAAAATTCTTCATATTGATTTTGGCCCGGTCAAACCCGATGAGTTTTATCTACCAGTGTTCCAAGTGGTAGGGGATATCTCACACACTCTGTGGGCGCTTCAAGAAAAACTCCAAGGTATCACCTTTGACACCACACCGTTTGCAGTACTTCGCGAATTATTAGTACAAAAACATGCTCAAAAAGCTGACAGTTCGGCTTTTCCGCTTATTCCACAGCGCATCGTAGCCGATGTTCGCTCAAGTATGGGCCGCGAAGATATTGTGACGCTTGATAACGGTATTTATAAACTGTGGTTTGCTCGTCAGTATCGCACTTTTGCACCAAACACGCTTTTGTTGGATAATACCTTGGCTACCATGGGGGCAGGTCTACCAAGCGCTATGACCGCCAAACTCCTCAACCCAGATAAAAAAGTGCTGGCGGTGTGTGGTGACGGTGGTTTTATGATGAACTCACAAGAGCTTATCACCTGCGTCAAAGAAAATATTCCTGTGGTGGTTTTGATTGTGAATGATAACGCCTACGGTTTCATCGATTGGAAGCAAAAAAATATGGGTTTGCCGTCATTTGGTATGAACCTCGCTAATCCTGATTTTGTGAAGTATGCTGAGAGTTATGGGGCGCTTGGGCTTCGGGTCACCTCTGCTGATGATCTGACTGTTAAATTAGCCGAAGCGTTTGCGAGCGGTCGGCCCACAGTTATTGATTGTCCGATTGATTATTCAGAAAATATCACTGTCTTTAACGAAGAATTAAAAGGATTGTAATATGTCACCCAAAAAACCAGAAAGTTTTAATCTTCCTAAGTCAGTTCTTATCGATAAAGAGACTGGTTTGCCTGTTGCCCCAGAAGATGTGGAACAATTTACCGGTGAACCACGGGAATTAACTAAACTCACCAACCAAGTGGTGCATGCCTTACCTCGAGATGAGGTAACTATGCCGTTTGGGGTACCTAAAAAACCTAAACCTCGTCCTCAAAGCGAACAAAGCGTCTTCTATGAACGAGCGCTTGATGATGAAATCGCTGATGAAAATCTGCGAGAAATTGAGGGTGACGAACCGCTTACTCTTGGCAACCTGCCACCTGAAGATCCTGAAAAAATTCGTCGAGATAAAATACTTGGATTTGATCCAGACTCGCGTTTAGAAAAAATTGAGGGTGACGAACCATTGGAAACAAAAAAATAAGGCTACTAGCACCTTATTTTTCTTTTGCATATTATTTAATTTCACCCCACCGTTTACCAGCGCCGATTTCTACTTTCACCGGCACACGCAGTGTGACTACTTCTTCCATTATCTTTTTCACTTTTGGCATGACTTCATCTACCAGTGCTTCTTTAACCTCCAGCACCAATTCGTCGTGTACTTGCAGGGTAACTTTTACTTCGTCAGTCGCATACTCTCGACTCATTTCTTGATACACTTTGTTCATCGCCATTTTCATCAGGTCAGCCGCTGTCCCTTGCACCGGGTGATTAATCGCCATACGCTCAGCCGCTCCACGCAATTGATAATTGGACGAGTTTAACTCTGGAATATAGCGACGGCGACCAAATAATGTCTCACAATAGCCTTCTTTTTTGGTAAAAGCGAGGGTGGAATCCATATACTGACGCACCCCACTAAACTCTTCAAAGTATTTGGTAATAAAAGCTTGCGCCTGAGCATGCGGAATCTGTGCTCTCCAGGACAAACCATGCGCCCCCATGCCGTAGAGCACCCCAAAGTTTACTTCTTTAGCAGAACGGCGCATGTCTTTGGTCACTTCGCTCAGCGGGACGCCATGAATAGCGGCCGCAGTAGCTTGGTGAATATCCTCATCTTTCTCAAAGATAGCCATCATTTTGGCGTCTTTGGCGAGCGAAGCAACAATCCGAAGCTCAATCTGTGAATAATCGGCGCTAATGAGCGAATAGCCTTTTTCGGCAATAAAGGTGTT
>CAYUBH010000023.1:1785-11446 GCA_964442985.1 uncultured Gammaproteobacteria bacterium | reverse complement strand
CTATTATCCCAGTTTTCCAAACTGGTGACACGGGTTCGACTCCCGTCGCCCGCTCTAAATAAAATTACTCCGGTTTATCCGGGGTAATTTTATTTTAGCGGTTGGAGAACGGGAGTCGAACAAAAAGTGGTAGAAAAAGAATTTTTCTACTTGTTGAGGAAGGGTATTGGGAAACCCGTAGGTTTCCCAAAGAGGCCGACGCAGGAGGCCGAGTTCGATTTCCCGTCGCCCGCTCAAATAAAGATCCCTAATCCATGGGGATTTTTTAATTCGCTTACCTTGACCAGACCACTCATTTTTGTTAAGGTTTCCGAGTTGTCAGCTGGGGCACCCTGCCCTCGCAAAACCACCGAGGAGTGGATCATGGCCAAAGAAGCCAATCGCTTACACATCACCACAGAAAAAGTGTCGTTTGATCATTTTGATCTCAAGGTTTCGTTTGATGTGGCGAGTACTAGCAGCCTGTCAGTTTCTTTTCCTGTTGAGGCATTCGTCTTTCCCTACAATGACGAGGATGGCGAGGGTAATTACACCTACGACGAATGCTCTGGCTTTCTCATCACTGGCCCGGCCTACGTCGAAGCAATGAACCAACCTCTTCGCAAGGCCGGCCGAACGGCGGCTGCCCAACTGCTCAAGAAGTCGACTATCAACCAGAAGGGGGTGGTGATTTTCATCCCGAAATCGGCGGGTCGCCCGACTAGGCTGGACAGCCTCGCTCCGTGCCTACTCATGGACGATGTCAGGGCGAAGATTCCTTATGAATTGTTCGGAGTACTCTGGCGACAACCTGACGACGACTAACCATCACGAGGGGGGCACGTTTGTACGTCTAGGAGGCGCCGTCCGACGAATTCGGACTGCACCAAAAACAGCTTTCATTTCGAAGGCTGTTTTTTGTTATCCACAACATGTCTTTGACAATACCCCCCTGGGGGTATACAGTACCTGCACTATGAAAACTACTAACCCAAAACTTATTCGTCGTCTCAAAATTGTCGAAGGCCAAATTCGCGGCTTGCAAGATATGCTCACGAAGGGAGCTTATTGTATAGACATTATCACCCAAACATCGGCGGTGAAGCAGGCGCTCTCCAACATTGAAGACGCTATTATGGAAAATCACCTTGGTGGTTGTGTGGTGGATCAAATGAAGGCTGGTAAAGAAACCAAAGCTATTACTGAAATTTTAAAAGTATATCGTCTTAAACGAAAATAATTTTTAAGCATCGCTCTATGTCAAAACTATCACCCTACCTCGCTGTTTCATTTATGGTTGTTTCTTTGGTAATTGGTATCAGTATTGGCTACTATCTCACTCCTGAATACAAACTATCCATGTATGACAAAAATACTATGGACTTGGGGCCAGCTGACAAATGGCTAGATTTACGTTATGTGAACGCTATGATTGCCCATCATCGCGGGGCAATGCTTGTAGCTGAACAAGCTCTCCAAAGCGAACGCCCCGAAGTTTCTGGCCTCGCCAAAGCTATTTTGGCTGACGAGCCAACAGCTATTGCTGAACTCTACCAATGGAAAAAAGAGTGGTACAACGACACTCGTGCTGTAGCTGACCCAATCGTTCCCCGTCTAGGATCCTACGATACCACTTTTGACCTTCGTTTTTTGAACGCAGTGATTAGTCATCACCAAGCTGGCGTGCTTATGACCAAAGACGTTCGTCTTAAATCTACCCGCTCAGAAATTCTCAACAATGCCAACGCGGTAGAAACTTTCTTAACAGGTGGAATTACTATGCTTAGCGACTGGCGCAAGGCGTGGTATAAGTTATAATCATATGTCAGAGCATATTTTTGATGTTAGGGGCATGCACTGTGCTGGCTGCTCCTTGGTCATCGGCAAAAAATTACGCAAACTTCCCGGAGTAACTAGCGCCGAGGTAAATTATGCTACCGAAAAAGCCCATGTTGCTTTTTCTCCTGAACAAACCTCACTCGAGGCTATGAACGCCGAAATTCAACAGCTCGGCTACACTCTCTCCCCTATCAACAATCACGCTGGAATGGATCATAGCGAGCACACTGGCCTCACTATGACCAAGGAAGCTAAAAAACAAGAGTTGGAACTTCTTCAAGCTAAAACTCATTTTGTTTTACCGATCACCTTGCTCGTTTTTGCCCTCATGATGTGGGATATTCTTGCTCGCACTGTTTCTTTTGTACCCAATCTCCCACTTCCGATGAGTTTGTTTAATATTATTTCACTGATCCTTTCGGCTATTGTGCTCTTTTGGGTTGGTCAGCCGTTTATTCTAGGCGTCTCCCGATTTGTCCGCTTTCGTGTAGCCAATATGGACACGCTGGTTGGTATTGGCACACTATCGGCTTTTCTCTATAGCGCCATTATTACTCTTTTACCAGCGGTACGACAGCTTATTCGCCTGCCCGACTATACCTATTTTGATGTCGTTATTGTGGTGATCGGTTTTGTTACGCTCGGTAAATATCTCGAGGCTCGCTCCAAGCTACGAACTGGTGAAGCTATTGAAAAACTTCTTGGCCTTCAGGCAAAAACTGCGCTTGTCGTCCGAGATGGAAAAGAAATTGAGTTACCTATCAACCAAGTTGTCGTTGGCGATACGGTTATAGTAAAACCCGGCTCGAAAATTCCTGTTGACGGCGTTATTCTCGAAGGGGCAACCTCGGTCGACGAAGCGATGGTGACTGGCGAATCTATCCCTGTCGACAAGGCTATCGGTGATACTGTTGTTGGATCAACTATTAACAAACAAGGACATATCACCTTTCGAGCCACCAAAGTTGGCGAAGATACCCTTCTTTCGCAGATTGTTCGCTTTGTACAAGAAGCCCAGGGGTCAAAGGCTCCTATTCAAGCTTTGGCCGATACTATTTCTAGCATCTTTGTACCGGTGGTGCTTGGCTTGGCAGTGCTGGCTTTTATCGCCTGGCTGGTTATTGGCATACCTCTCCTTGGTCAGCAGGTGGCCATTTCCTACGCTATTCTTTCTTTTGTCGGCATCTTAATTATTGCTTGTCCTTGTGCTCTTGGCCTGGCCACACCCACTGCTATCATTGTCGGTGTTGGCAAAGGGGCGGAGTACGGCATTCTTATCAAAGACGCTGAGGCGCTTCAACGTTTGAGCTCGGTCACCACCATTGTATTTGACAAAACCGGCACCATCACCAAAGGTACCCCCGAAGTAACTGACGTAGTGCCCTTTACCGCTGACACAACTCCAGAAGAACTTATCCGCCTAACAGCTAGTGTCGAAAAAAAATCTGAACACCCGCTCGCCGAGGCAATTGTTGCCTACGCTATCAAAAAATCTATTGTCTTAACGCCAGTCACTGATTTTGTCTCCGAAGCTGGTGTTGGAGTGACAGCGCAGGTTAATGGAAAAGTGCTACGAGTGCGCAAACCTACCTCTAAGGATTCCACCGCGGATATAGTCACTCTTCAGAAACAAGGAAAAACCGTTGTGTTGGTAGAATACGCTGGAAAAATTCTTGGCTGTATTGCTTTAAGCGACACAATAAAAGAAGGTGCTGTCAAAGCTATTACTACTCTTCGCAAAAAAGGCATTGATATCATTCTTCTCACCGGTGACAATAGCCTGACAGCTGACTTTATTGCCAAGCAAGCTGGTATTGCTACTGTCTTTTCAGAAGTTACCCCCCAAGAAAAAGCTCTCAAAATTAAAGAACTACAATCACAAGGTCGCATTGTTGCTATGGCTGGCGACGGCGTCAATGACGCTCCGGCTTTGGCCCAAGCCAATGTCGGTATTGCTATGGCAACTGGCACCGATATTGCCATTGAGTCTGCTGGGGTCACCTTGCTTCATGGGGATATTCATAAAATCGCTCAATCTATCGCTCTATCCAAAACAACGATGCGTACTGTTAAACAGAATCTTTTCTGGGCTTTTATCTTTAACTTAGTTGGCATCCCATTGGCCGGCGGAGCTTTCTATCCGCTCTTTGGATGGCTCCTTAACCCGATCTTTGCAGGTTTAGCTATGGCATTCTCAAGTGTTTCAGTGGTTTCCAACTCACTTCGTTTGAAAGCTAAAAAATTATAACTATGACCAACTCTGCTCCACAAAAATGTACCCTCTATGTCCATGGCATGCATTGTCAGGCTTGCGTTATTCTGACCGACAGTGAGCTTGCCGAACACGCTAAAGTCGTTTCGGCAGCTTCTAATCTCACCTCTCGTACCGTTGATATCTATGGTGATTTTTCTGGGATGTCACCAGATGAAATTGCTAATGAACTTTCACCACTTCTCACCAAACACGGCTACACTCTTTCTACCAAACCTGAGCTGCCAAAAAATAACTGGAAAGATTTTTCTAAAGCCTTACCTATTGCTCTTAGCTTTATTGCCATCTTTATTATTTTACAGAAGGTAGGTGTGATTGAATTAGTCGATACGAGCCGAGTCACCTATGGAACCGCTTTTTTTGTTGGAATAATCGCCTCGGTGTCTACCTGTATGGCTGTTGTCGGCGGATTAGTCTTGTCTATGTCGGCCACTTTTGCGAAAAAAGGCGACTCTGTCCGCCCCCAACTACTTTTTCACTTGGGTCGAATTATTTCTTTCTTTGTCCTTGGTGGTATTTTGGGTTCTATTGGGTCGTTTTTCCAACTCGGAATTACCGGTACACTGATTGTATCGCTCATTGTTGGCGCAATCATGTTGCTTCTCGGTTTTAATTTGCTGGATATCACTTCGGCCACCAAAAAACTACAACCATCTATGCCTAAGTTTATCGGATCTCGCGCTTTGATGGTGTCTAAAATCAATCATACCCTTACCCCACTCCTTGTTGGGTTGGCAACATTTTTCTTACCGTGTGGCTTCACTCAATCGATGCAAATTTATGCGCTCTCTACCGGCACCTTTTTGACTGGTGCCCTTACCATGCTAGCTTTTGCTTTAGGGACATTGCCTGTGTTAGGATTGGTAAGCTTTAGCTCGCTTAGCATCAAAGACAGTGTTCATGCTGGTGTGTTTTTCAAAAGCGCTGGGCTCATCGTTATCGCCTTTGCGCTTTTCAACATCTTGAACAGCTTAGTGGCTGTGGGGATAATTCCACCATTCATTACTTTCTAACTATGAAATATACAGCTACTTTCATTACCATTTTTTTGATTGTATTGCTTGGTTTTTTGCTTTTTTCTAACAAAAAAAGTGGATCACCGATAGTTGATGTGGCCAATAATGGGGGGAATGTTTCCGAAACAAATGGCACCCAAATCATTACTATCAATGTTAAGGGTGGCTACTTCCCTCGCACTTCATTTGCCAAAGCCAACCTGCCAACTACAATTCTTTTCAAAACCGAAGGCACCTTTGATTGTTCTTCGGCTGTCCGCATTCCCAGCCTACGACTACAAGCTTTCTTGCCCTCAACGGGCGTGAAAGAAATGGTTATCCCTCCACAGCAGCCTGGTACCGCTCTCCAAGGCACCTGCTCAATGGGTATGTATAACTTTACTATCAACTTTAACTAATCAGACTTCTCTGTCTTGAAAACAATAGGGCTGTATGTTACGCTCAGTAGCGTACTTACGGCTTTTTTATGATTTTACCTCGTCTCCGTCTTTATTCGCTTATAGAAATTAGCGCTGTGGTAGCTTTTTTCTATTACCTTATCCGCTTAGTGTTCACGCTTGGAACAACTATCCCCGACGTTTCTTGGTACACTGTTTTGGGATTGTCCCTCCTCACCACTGTCCTTGGCTATTTGGCCTCTGACTTTGTTTCTGGTTTAGTACATTTTCTTGGCGATACGTTTGGCGACCCAGAGACACCTTTTTTTGGTCCACATTTTATTTTTCCCTTTCGAGAACATCATGTTGACCAAACAGCTATCACTCGACATGGCTTTCTCCAAGTAAATGGCAACAACTGCCTTATTTCTTTAGCAGTCCTTGTTCCTACTTATTATTTTGTACCTTTAGCTAGCTCCCTCTTCTATTGGTTACTTGGTTTGTTTGTTGCTCTATTTGTTTTATTCATTTTTTTGACCAACCAAATTCATAAGTGGGCACACTCTGCTACTCGACCAGTTTTTATTACTATTCTTCAAAAATATAATATTATTTTGTCGCCAGCTCGTCACGAATTGCACCACACCGCACCCTTTGCTTCTTATTTTTGTATTACCAGTGGCTGGGTTAACCCAGTGATTGAAAAAACTGGCATCTTCCGTAGTTTTGTTCGTTTGGTTCGGCGCTCACGATAAGTCTTCGCATTGTCTATACCTCTTTTTTCTGCTAAACTACCAGCAGTTCTCTTTTGTTAGTATGCAATTCAACCCACTCACTCCTGAAGAAGAAAATGTTATCGTTCACAAAGGTACCGAAGCTCCAGGCACTGGTGAATATGATGATTTTTTTGTTCCTGGCACCTATACGTGCCGTCGTTGCAGCTCTCCGCTCTATACGTCTACTGCCAAATTTCATTCTGGTTGTGGGTGGCCGAGCTTTGACCAAGAAATTCCTGGCGCGGTGAAACGCACTCCTGACGCCGATGGTCACCGTATTGAAATTACCTGCGCCACCTGTTCCGGACACCTTGGTCACGTTTTTGAAGGCGAAGGTTTTACTGCCAAAAATACTCGTCATTGCGTCAATTCGCTATCTTTGAAATTTATTCCTGAACAAAAACAACATGTCTAATGTGATTATTTTTGGCGGTGGTTGTTTTTGGTGTATGGAGGCAGTTTTTCAAATGCTTCGTGGGGTCACGAATGTGACTTCTGGTTATATGGGCGGGGCCAAACCACACCCTACCTATGACGACGTTTCTGCCGGCACTTCTGGCCATGCCGAAGTGGTTCGCGTGACTTTTGATCCAAAAATAGTTTCTCTTCGTGATTTATTAGCGGTCTTTTTCACCACCCACGACCCAACGAGCCTCAATCGCCAAGGCAACGATGCTGGCACTCAATACCGCTCAAGTATTTTTTATACTTCCGCTGAGCAAGAAAAAACTATCCGTGATTATACGGCCGAACTAGTTCAGGAAGCTATTTTTAAAAAACCAATTGTCACTGAGATCGTTCCGGCAACTGATTTTTATAAGGCCGAAGACTACCACCAAAATTATTATAAGAATAATAGCGAAGCGGGTTACTGCCAAGCAGTCATTAATCCTAAATTAGCTAAACTGCGCCAGAGCTACGCTCATTTATTAGCTTAATCTATGTGTTTTTCAGCCACAGCTAGCTTTACAGCCAGTGCGGCGCTCGGAATTATCGGAGCAGCGACACTGTCTCATGTCAAAGAGCGACGGGAATTACCACTAGCTGTCATTCCTTTGATTTTTGCTCTCCAACAAGCGATTGAAGGGATTTTGTGGCTCACCATTGGTGGTCGGATGACCGAAGACACGATGGTTATGACCTATTTATTTTTGTTTTTTGCTTTTTTCTGGTGGCCGGCGTACATGCCACTCGTCGCCTACGCTCTCGAAGACGACCCGCCTCGTAAAAAAATTATGCTTGGCCTGCTCGGGCTTGGTCTCGTCGTCGGAATTACGATTTACGGATCTTTTTTAATCAATCCCGAGCCTGCTAAAATTGTTAATCGTTGTGTATATTACAATTACAACAGTCCGCTTCCGGGGGTGATGCTTCTTCTCTACACCTTTACCGCTCTTGGCGCTGGCATTTTCTCAAGCAAACGCATCATGAATATTTTTTCTTTGGTCTTGTCTGCTTTTGCGCTGATTGCTGGTTATTTCTATGCCGTCAATTTTTCTTCGGTCTGGTGTTTCTATGCCGCCGTCCTAAGCGCCATGCTCTATCTTCACTTTGCTGGCAAAAAAGTTCGCCTGCCGACGGCGCTAAAAAAATAACTTTAAAAAACCACCCGACTACTGGGTGGTTTTTTATTTTAGAGTAGTGCTAATTCGAGAGCGGCGCTGGCTGCTTGGGCACCTAGCCCGGTGCGAGCCTCGGCCTGCTCCATAGTGAGCACTGTTATAACCCCAAAACCAATCGGAACATGTTCATCGAGCGATACTTTGAGCACCCCTTCTTGCACCATTTTACAGACATAATCAAAATGTGGTGTTTCACCTTTGATAACGCAACCAAGGGCTACCAAACAATCAAATTGCTTCGTTTTGGCTAATTTTTGTAGGGCAAATGGCACTTCACCACAACCAGCGACTGACACTATTGTGATTGAACCTTCTGGAACTCCACACTCGGCTAAATAGCTCTTGGCCGAGGCTAGAAGGGCATCGGTAATAGATTGGTTGAAGCGAGCGACAACAATGCCTACCTTTTTGGCAGAACCTTTGAGTAGTGGATTAGGGGTGACTGCTGAGAGCATAGAAAAACCGTTATACTGAGTGCTTTCATACTATCCACTTTCTGGTCAAAAGTCCAGCCTTTGAGCATCTTTCTTTGCCAGCTCTGGTATGCTACAGTGAAGTATATATTCTAGCCTATTCTTTATGCGTTTCCGCCCTATTCTTGTTTTTTTAACTGCTTTCGCCCTTCTTAGCGCCCCAGTATCCCCTGCTTTAGCTGCGAATGAGTCGGTTGAGTCACAATCCGATACCTATGCGACTGCTCGGGTGGTTGAAATTATAGAAGAATCTACCCATGACGTCGACGGCACTCCTCAAAAACGCCAACTACTCAAATTGATTATCCAAAGTGGTGCCGAAAAAGGTAAGACCATCACTATTGATCATGGTGGATCATTTATCATTGGCCAGTTTCGAACGTTTTCGGTTGATGATACAGTAATTGTGGCCAAGCCAGCTCCGACCGAAGGATCGCGCCCGGATTTTTATTACATCACCGATATCTATCGCACCCCTAAACTTGCTATCTTGGTGCTTTTCTTTTTTGCACTCGCTATCATCTTTGGACGATCTCGCGGATTCACCTCTATCCTTGGCTTGATCTTTACTATACTTGTTATTTTCTACGGCATTATTCCGCGCATTCTCGCTGGCGCCGACCCATTCATCACCTGTCTTCTGGGAGCAGTTGTTATTTCATTTGTTTCTCTCTATCTTTCTCACGGCTTTAGCCGCCGCACCACCCTCGCTCTCATTGCTACTTTGATCTGTCTTGCGGTGGCTGTTGGCCTTGATGTTGTCTTTGTGTGGCTTGCCGGCCTCACTGGGGGCGGCACCGAAGAAGCTTTTTATCTTCAGCTGGATAGTGCTTCGCTTAATTTACGAGGCCTCCTACTTGGGTCTATTATTATCGGGGTCTTGGGCGTACTTGATGATATCACCACTAGCCAAACAGCGGCTATTGAAGAAATTTATACAGCCAATAACCGACTAAGTTTTCATGAACTTTGGAAAAGCGGTTTGTCGGTTGGTCGCGAGCATATTGCCTCGCTCGTTAACACCTTGGTACTCGCCTATGTTGGCGTGTCGTTTCCGTTATTACTGCTGTTTAACCTTAATAAAACGCAATCGCTGTCACTTCTTCTTAATAGCAATTTTATCGCTGAAGAAATTGTTCGCACCTTGGTTGGGAGTTCCACCCTCATTATTGCTGTGCCGGTGACCACCTTTATTGCTGCTTATTATTTTACTATTCATCAAACTAAAAAATAGCTGACACTCTATGACCACTACCAAAGCTCCAACTATTTTTATTATCATGGGTGCGACCGGCGACCTCATGAAA
>CAYUBH010000023.1:0-1685 GCA_964442985.1 uncultured Gammaproteobacteria bacterium | reverse complement strand
TACCAAAGCTCCAACTATTTTTATTATCATGGGTGCGACCGGCGACCTCATGAAACGAAAAATTATTCCTGCTCTGTGGCACTTGTTCCAAAACAAACGTTTACCAGAGGATTTTAAAATTATTGGCTTTGCTCGTCGGCCTTATAGTGACCTCGATTTTCGCTCTGAGGTGGAAAAAATGTTTTCACTCCAGACACATATTACTAAAACGCCTGAGCAATTTGAAAAATTTTTATCACTGTTTACCTACCAGCAAGGGACATTCGACGAAGCCAAGGCGTACCAAACCATGGTTGAAAAAATTGAAGTGATTGAAGGTCAATGGAAGGTTTGTGCTAACAAACTTTTTTACCTAGCTGTTCCGCCAACGGCCTACGAAACTATTTCTCACAATATTGCCAAGGTTAATCTTCACACACCGTGTGGTGGTCCGGCTGGCTGGACACGCATTATGATTGAAAAACCTTTTGGTGACAATTTAAAGACAGCTCTTCAGCTAGAAAAAACTATTAGTCGTTATTTCAAAGAAGAGCAGATTTACCGTCTCGATCATTATCTCGGCAAAGAGCTTATTCAAGGTATTTTACATTTCCGTTTTTCCAATAATTTGCTCGAAAAATCATGGGACAATCGTGCTATTGAAAAAATCGAGCTACGTATTTTGGAAACTATCGGCGTTGAAAATCGTGGATCGTTTTATGATGCTGTTGGTGCTCTCCGTGACGTTGGTCAGAATCACCTACTTGAGATGCTGGCGCTTATTACCATGGATTGCCCAACTCAAATGAATGCTGACGGGCTTCGAAAAGAGCGGGCCAAACTGTTATCCAAATTAGTGCCATGGACCAAAGAAACACTTCGCAAACATACCTATCGCGCGCAACACACCGGCTATCAATCGATTGAAAAAGTACGCCCACACTCTGATACCGAGACGTATTTCCGCCTCAAAACCGAGCTTGATCACCCGCTCTGGCGCGGGGTGCCAATTATTATCGAAGCTGGCAAGCGTTGCCCGGAAATGCAAAAAGATATTGTCGTTACCTTCAAACATCCGACGCCTTGTGTTGGCTGTACTGCTGATTCCCACGTTAAAAATACGGTAACCTTCTCCCTCACCCCTGACGATCAAATCAATATTCGTTTTTGGACTAAAAAACCTGGCTTTGAGCCGGTGATTGAAGAACGGGCTTTTACCTTCTTTGTTCGTGAAAAAACCAGCAAACTGGAATACGCCGAAGAGTACGCTCAACTTATCGACTCCTGTGTCCGTGGCGACCAAACTATCTTTGTTAGCAAAGATGAAGTCGTGGCTGCGTGGACATTTACTGACCCAATTATCGAGGCCTGGCAAAAAAATCTGGTGCCATTGGTTAGCTATGAGCCTGATTCCAAAACATTGGTGCCAACTGCTGAAAAACATATTCCATCAGTTGACGAGCCGGCATTTCCAAAAACTATCGGTCTCATTGGTCTTGGAAAAATGGGGGCCAATGTTGGCCGACGCCTGGTGGCGCACGGCTGGACAGTGTCAGCTTACAATCGCACCGGCAGTGTGACAACCGAGCTCGCCAAAGAAGGGCTCACTCCAACTTTTTCCCTTGCCGAAATGACGGCCAAACTACCGCCTCGTAAAATTATTTGGCTCATGGTGCCGGCCGGCAAACCAGTTGACGATATGCTGT
>CAYUBH010000022.1:0-12806 GCA_964442985.1 uncultured Gammaproteobacteria bacterium | reverse complement strand
CACCGTGACCACCACCACCACCAAGCGCTGCATCAGTAGTGGCTGCATATCCTCGCCCATCCACATTAATTGAACCTCCGGAATTAAGCGTTAGAGCGTTCATTGAAAAAATAACACTGTATAAATATTGAGTAGTGTTGGTGTTATGACTTAAATAGCCCCCACTATTAATTGTCATGGTTCCAGTAATTGTTTGAGTGGTGCTGTTTGACTGGCGTAACGAGGCAGCATTATTAATAGTAACAGACCCACCTGTACCAATATTTCCAGCTAAATGCAGAGTCGCGGTCGTGATTGTTAGGGTGCTAAAGTCAGCGGTCGTGGAGGTTGGCACATTGACCACGATAGCCGTACTACTAGCAACAACGACATCGGATGTGCTCGTTGGAACAGCGCCAACATCCCAGTTTGAAGCTGTATTCCAATTACCATTATTTGCCCCCACCCAGGTCACTGTGCCAGCATGCGCCTGATTAGTAAATACAAAAAAAGACGCTATTACTAACGAAAAAAAGGCGAAAATGGAAATTGTAGTTCTCTGTATATTCATCTCCCTAGAGTATACACGATTTTTTTGAGAAAAACCACCCTGACTTATCCCCGTTTTTAGCTTTTTTAACAGAACACGCCTCATGGACAAGACCAACCTATTTGTAGTACGCTATTCATAGCTTTACTATGACTATTTAATTGCTCTAATACGCTACAACATATGAAATGGTATAAAAAACAGCTCGACCAGCTCAAAGCCGAAAAACGTCTCCCTTCGTCATCCGACGAAGACGCACCAAAGACTAGTCGACAACGTGTCGATACCAATAAAATGCGTCTGAAAAAAATTCCCAAACCAGGCGAAAAACGTAGTCGTCCAAAAACTGACGCTATTTCCTAATTCTATGACCTCTCGCGCGCCAAAAATAAGCATCTACAGCTTGTGGCCTGAGTTGGTTGACTACACCAAGAAAAAACTGCGTTCGCTCCCCTATTCCATTCACACCGCCCCTCTCAGCGACGCTCTTTTAGACACCTCCACCGAGATTTTAGTCGTCTTTATTGAGTCACCGGTCACCAAAGAAACCATCACCAAGCTCCCCAAGCTCAAACACATCATCACCATGAGCACCGGTTTTGACCATATCGACCTGAAAACTGCCAAAAAACGTGGGGTTGCCGTGTCTAATATCCCGAGCTACGGCGAAAATACCGTGGCTGAGCACGCCTTTGCCCTTATTCTCGGGCTCACCCGAAAATTATTTGATTCCGTGAAGCGCGTCAAAGAGGGTGTCTATGATTTTCATGGTCTCCGAGGCACTGATCTCAAAGGCAAAACACTTGGCATCATTGGCACCGGGCGAATCGGCGCCCATGTCGCTCGCATGGCTCGCGGTTTTGATATGAACATCATCGCCTATGATGTTCACCCCGACAAAACCCTCGCTCGAAATCTTGGCTTGGTTTATGCTCCCGTAACCACGGTGCTCAAAAAAGCTGACATTCTCACCCTCCACACTCCACTTCTCAAATCCACTGAACACCTGATTAACAAAAAAAATCTCCAACTAATGAAGCCGGGAAGTTTTTTGGTGAATACCGCTCGTGGCGGACTTGTTGATGGCGAGGCGCTCCTTGAGGCTCTCAACAGCGGTCATTTGGCTGGCGCCGGACTTGATGTTTTGGAAGATGAAAATTTACTTCAACACTACGAAGAAGTAATGAGCAGAAAAGATGCTGGTAAAAAAGCAAAAGTATCGCTGGTTAATAATTTATTGATTGATCACCCGAAAACTATCGTTACTCCACACAATGCTTTTAATAGCACGGAAGCACTCCAGCGAATTATTGATGGAACTATTACCACTATCAACGCTTCTCTTGAAGGTGAAATTCTCCATCCTGTCTTATAACTTCTCAATCTCTTTCAAATCGCTATCTGGCGCATAGAGGATAATCAGCCCAAGAACAACCCCGCCAATTGCTGTCCAACCATGCCCACCTTTAAAGAGAAGGATATCTAATTCGTCGAGAACATACCAAATACCCCGCCAAACCAAAACGAGCCCAATAACTGTCGTGATATTTTTAAAAAAATATGGGAATGACAGGTGTGACATTTTTTTCTTCATAGAACTATACGTTAAGTATACCTACAGACAGTATACACCTAATAATACTTTTCATACAAAAAACCGACCGCTTTCGGCGATCGGTTTTTTATTTATGCATTATTTTTCAGTTTCGTCGTCATCGGTGTTTTCAATATAGGCATATTGATCACTCGACATACCCATGAAACTTGCCTGACTACCGCCATGCTCATAGATGAAGTAAAATACAATGTTGCCTTTTTCAGCTACCACACCACCAAACACCTCATCTTCTTTACCTGATGTTTTTGGAGCTTCAGCGTCGAGAATGTCGTAGCCAGCACTCTTGAAAGCTCGCTCTACAGCCGATTGCTGGCTCGCGTCAGCTTTTTTCGGCAAGGTATAAATAATATCAATACCACCCTTTACAACAAAATCATTGGTGGCTTGACCGCTCAGCTTAATTCCACTACCAAAAATATCGGTAGCAATTTTTTTCGCATCACTAATTGCCCGTTCGCGTTCTGACGAAGAAAGCGCAGCATCTTTGTCGCCTTCACCGCGTAATTCTTTTTGTACCGATTTCACCGTGTCGCCAAGCGAAGCACTCTCGCCTTCACTGCTCGACATACACCCTGCCCCAGCAAGAAGCAAGAAACCAACCAACGAAACCACTGCCAACTGTTTTTTGACCATACAAATGGGTTAATAATAGTCTAACTACTATAGCGTATCTAGGATTTTTTGTATATTTTCTTGTCCCCAGCTTAGGCGATAGATTGAATCGTATACGAAACTTCTTTGTTCGCAAGTTTTACAGTGACGGTCTCCCCCACCGCACATCCGAGCAGGGCCGAGCCAATTGGTGACTGGTGCGAGATAACTCCCTGCTCTGGTTTGGTTTCCACCGACCCAAGAATATGAAAAGTTTTTTCTTTCCCATCCGAACCAACCACGGTCACTTTGCTTCCAAGCTCAACTGTCCCATTGTGGCGCGGGGTGATTATCTCAGCTTGGTGAATCTGGTTTTCTAATCGCAAAATAGTGTTATTTATTCCCCGTAGTTTTCCTTTGGCTAGCTGATACTCCGCGTTTTCGGAAAAATCTCCGAGCTCTGCCAAACGTGCCACCTCGGCGGCGGCTGGCCCCTGGCTAGCTTTAGCTCGCTCCAATTTTCGTGTTAGATCTTCAAATTTTTCTTTCGTAATCAACGGATCAGGCACGCTGTTGGTATATTTTCCTGGTTTTCTATAGGGTACTTGCATAGGTATAGTTTGTTTTGGTCTCATCGGCTCGAAATACTTGATTCCCCTCAATCAAACGAATGCTTTTACCGCTCGTGACTAATTTTTTGATACCTTCTCCACAAATCCGATCGTCGGCCACATCGCGACTACCAATGATCACCCATTTAATTTGCGGGGTGCCAGCAATTAGCTCAGCGCATGGCGTATGCCCGACATTATTGCGGTAGACACACGGCTCCATGGTGGAATACAGCGTCAGCCGGCGATTCTCCCAGTCAGGAATATTTATTTTAAGCATCGAGAGCGCGTCTTGTTCCCCATGGAGATGCCCCCGCCGAAATCCCCAGGATAAAATCTCAAAGGTGTTGGCATCAACGATAATGCTCCCCACCCGATACCCTTGTTTGGAAATTTTAGAAAATGTTGAACAGTCTTCGGTGAGGCTGTAGAATTTTTTATCCACTTCTTGCCAAAAAGCCAAACGAAGCGCTGATGATGTTTTAGCAAACACTCGCTTATCTTCGGTGATGTGTGTTTCGATTAAATAGCTGTACGGATACCCAAACAACTCCGTCGTCTGTTGCCCGTAATTACTCTTGTTGTTAACACACAAAATACCGGTGACCTCCACCCCACCAATTTCTTTCATTGCACCAAGCATGCCTTGGATCGTGCCACCGGTGGAAACCATACAATCGACAATGGCCACTTTTTTGCCCGCTAAACATTTTGGCAAATACATGGTGCGTTCGTGATAGCCGGCTTTTTGGGAAAAACTGACGCAGTCTTGGTGATAATGAAACGATTTAGCGATGACGAGGGGTAAATCGAGCTCGGAGGCCACAAACGATCCGACACCGATACCGTCGGAATCTATGGTAACAATAACTTCGGTGCCAGGAGCGACGAGCCGAGACAGATATCTCCCCAAAAATTCATTGATCCGACTGCTGACGAGTGACAGCCCTTTGAACGGGTAGAGAAAATAATTATATGATTCGACACTTCCGCCATTGCCAGACACTGTATAGACCGGCGCGTCAAGAAAGGCCTGCACCGCTAAATCCATTTCTTTTTTTTGTTCTGCGAAGTAGTCGTTGAAACCGACGATTTTTTCTTCAAATTGATCAAAGTAGTGCATCATAGAGAAAAAATATAGATCCCACTCCTCGACGAAGTATAGCACGGGAC
Organism: uncultured Gammaproteobacteria bacterium; assembly: GCA_964442985.1. Taxonomy (GTDB): domain Bacteria; phylum Patescibacteriota; class Patescibacteriia; order Magasanikbacterales; family GWA2-37-8; genus 2-02-FULL-45-10. The sequence continues at coordinate 8,284 of CAYUBH010000022.1, read as the reverse complement.
AACCTCCTTGCCTATATAAAACAGAAAATCACCCGAAGGTGATTACCGTCTGTCACGCCGGCGTGGGTCCCGGGGCACCTTTCCTCTCTCTTTTTCTATGAGGTCAAGTACTCGTACTATACAAACTTTTTCTGACAATTGCCAATAACGAAAAGTGGATAAGTGCCTACCGCGCCGGCCCGATTGTTCGTGAAGGCTTTTTTTAGTATACTATGAATACTTGTCTATGCCTTTTCTTTACTTTCTTGGTCTTATCGTCGCGCTCTACGCTGTCATTCATAGCGCTGACTTAGCTATTCGCTTTGCTGGTCGTTTGGCGACTAGTTTTCGATTATCAAAATTTGTTGTTGGTTTTCTCTTAGTGGCGGTTATTTCTATTCTCCCCGAAACATTTATTGCCGTGAGTTCCGCTTTGCAGGGCACGCCGGCATTTGGGCTTGGCACTTTGTTTGGTTCGAACGTTGCCGATTTAAGTTTGGTCTTCGCACTGGTCATTATTATCTCCGGGCGCGACTTGCGGGTGCAAAGTCAGGTTATCAAAAATAGCTTGCTCCATGTGGGCATGATGATAATCCCGATTGCATTTGGGTTTGATGGACACTACAGCCGAGTTGAAGGCTTAGCCTTGATTATTCTCGGACTCTTGTTTTATCTCTACGTTGTTCGCACCAACCCTTCCAAGAACGCTCCAGCTGAACCAAAGACTCCACTTCGACCAGTTGATATCCTTGGCATGCTTCTCAGTATGCTGGCTCTTTTGGTGGCTTCGCACTTTACCGTACGTTTCGGGGTATCTTTTGCTGAATCGATGTACGTGAACCCTATTATTATCGGTATGTTTTTAGTAGGACTTGGCACCACCCTCCCTGAGCTGTTTTTTGCTCTACGTGCTGCTAAGCGCAAACAAGATGGCTTAGCGCTCGGCGATATTCTCGGTACTGTAATTAGCGATGCCACCATTGTTGTTGGTGTAGTGGCGGTGATTGCGCCATTCTCATTCAACTATCGTATCGCCCGCATCACTGGTGTTGCTATGATACTCGCTATGATACTTCTTCTCCATTGCATGAAGACTGGTCGGGTGCTCACCAAAAAAGAAGCGATATTACTTCTTGCTTTCTACTCCACGTTTGTTATTGCGGAATTGGTTATCTAATGATTACTTTCAAAAAATTAAAAACCCTCGACTAAGTTGGTCGAGGGTTTGTTGTATATGGGGGTCGTCCTCAGGGCGGGCTTCGCTGAATTTCGCGAAGCCCGCCCCGAAGAATGTGAGACGCATCATGATGCCGAACCGAGCTACTGCCGGCGCTGGCTCTCGGCGGTCTTGGTCGACGTGCCGGGCGCGGGCGGGAAGTTGGCCCCACCCTTGCAGTTCTTCCTCGCCTTGGGCGAGGAGCCGTGGAGCTTCCGCCCGTGGCAGTGCGGGCAGTTCGGGTCGCCGTTCGTCTGGTTGGCGTTGTTCGCGGGCATGAAACCTCCAAAGACGGAGCGAAAGCTTCTCGCTCATGAGCGTTGCATCGCCTCGTGGCCTAGTCGGAATTGACCAGGGTACGAAGAACGATAGGCCACAGTATACCTGAAAGAATGAAAAATGTCAACGGTCTTATAGACAAAAACCCGATCGCTTATCGCGACCGGGTTTTTTGGTTTTTACTAGCCTTGTTTAAAACATGGCCATGATAGCTTTCACCTCACCTGGATAGGTTGGCTCAACACTACCGTTGTAATACCATAATTTTTTATCAACACTCGTATCTTTATAATAACGAGCGGTATTTGGGTTTTTACCACACAAGTTGTCTGTCACAACAGTGATAGCTTCACTAAAATCCTTAAACGGGATCTTAGCTGAACCCCAACCGAACGGGTTGTTATTCATCAAGTGTTTACCACCAGACGATTCACGAACACCGATAGCAGCGACCAAGCGCCAGTCGAGACCACAAGAGTCAGCGGCTGCAACGAGTTCGTCACCATAGCCATGTAAAGGCATGTCGCGCTTTACAAAGTAGGCATCAAGACGTTCCGCGCGGATGTCGGCAGGTTTTTGACCTTCGACACACATAGCGGCTGAAGCTTGAGGTGAGAGTTCATCAGGCTGATTCATAGCCTCTACCACAGCGGTACCGCCAAAGAAAACAGCGGTAAATGACAAGGTAGTAATAAGGGCAAAACGGATAGATTGAATGACTTTCATATAGATAGTTATTAAAAAAGATACCTATCTTTGCGACTGGTATCTTTAATGACTAACGGATGAGTATACCACATTTTGACCCTTTTGTCAAGGGGTAAACGCCGATAAGTCACTATCTTAGCCAAAATCTCCCCTACCCCGTTTTTGGCCTTACCGGCCTTTAGACGGTATCTCTAGGTACATTGTGCTTACCCCCTCCATCTGGTATTCTTAATGCATATTTATATGCCTATTCGCCCTGAACGCGCCCGACAACTCAACCACGAAACCTATTCCTCTGGCCCGATTGTCTATTGGATGACTCGCGACGCTCGCGCGCATGATAATTGGTCACTCCTCTATGCCTTGGAGCTCGCCAAAGCGCATCACACCTATGTCGTGGTCGCTTTTTGCGTTGTGCCGACATTCCTCGGGGCTACCTGGCGCCAGTACCATTTTATGCTCGAAGGGCTCAAAGAAGTAGAAACCGAGCTCCGCGCCAAGCATATCCCCTTTCACCTTATCCTTGGCGATCCGGGCGTTGCTGTGCCAAAGTTTCTAAACAAAATAAAAGCTGGGGCCGTCGTCACCGATTTTTCTCCGCTGCGCATCTTTACGCACTGGAAAAAAGCAGTTGGGCAGGGTCTCGACATTCCTTTCTATGAAGTCGATGCGCATAATATTGTGCCGTGCTGGAAAGCGTCACCAAAATTAGAATTTGCCGCTCGCACCTTTCGCCCGAAAATCAATGCTTTACTCTCGACCTACCTAGAAGAGTTTCCATCTGTCGCCAAACAAGCGCTTGAAGCGAAAGCCTTGCCCGAGCCAACCAATTGGGCGAAGGTAGAAAAAAGCCTAGAAGTGAACCGAGACATTGGGCCGGTGACCTGGCTCACCCCGGGAACGAAATCCGCCAAGGCCGAGCTCCGCCGTTTTATTGATAAAAAATTATCCAACTACGACACCGATAGAAATGACCCAACGCTTGATGGACAATCGAATATGTCGCCCTATCTTCACTTTGGGCAGATCTCGTCGGCTCGTATTGCGCTCGAAATAAAAAAAGCTGTACCGAGCGGGCCGTCGTCGGCGAGCTACCTTGAAGAATTGATTGTTCGCCGAGAGCTGTCGGATAATTTTTGTTTCTATAATCCACTTTACGATCAGACAGCTGGATTCCCGGAATGGGCGCAAAAAACTCTTGCCAAGCATCGCCGTGATGAACGCGATTATGTGTATACTCGCAAAGAGTTTGAAACAGCTCGCACCCATGAACCACTTTGGAACGCCGCCCAAACCGAACTCGTAACTACCGGAAAACTCCACGGCTATATGCGAATGTACTGGGCCAAAAAGATACTCGAATGGACCGAGAGCCCCGAAGAGGCGCTGGCTATAGCAATCTATCTCAACGACACCTACGAGCTCGACGGGCGCGACCCCAACGGCTATGTAGGCGTGGCTTGGTCAATTGGTGGCGTGCACGACCGCGCCTGGTTTGAACGGCCAGTTTTTGGTACTATTCGATACATGAACGATAACGGCGCGAAACGTAAATTTGATGTTCCGGGCTATATTGCCAAATGGTCTAAACAAACAAAACTGGTATGAGTCACCTGCGTATTGCAGTTATCGGTGGCGGAGCGGCGGGCATGATGTGTTCGGCCACACTCGCCGAACACTCGCCCACAGCCGAGGTTTTTTTGATTGAAAAAAATGACGGGCTCGGCAAAAAGGTGCTTATCTCTGGAGGTGGACGCTGTAATGTAACCACCGGCTACCAAGCGATTCGCGAAGTGCTCACCAAATATCCTCGGGGTGAGAAATTTTTGACGACAGCGATGTACCATTTTTCACCAAGTGATGTGTATGACTGGTTTGAATTACACGGCACGCCACTCAAATGCGAAGACGATATGCGCGTGTTTCCGGTGTCCGACAATGGGCGCGATGTGCTCGGGGCGTTTGAACGAGTATTTGAAACGTCACGGGTGAAAGTACTGCTCAAACATATCGTCAAAGAGGTTATTAAAACTGATACAGGGTTTCAGGTTGTTTTTAAAGATGGCGAACCACTACTGGTTGATCGTGTTGTTTTAGCGCTCGGTGGCCAAGCCTATCGCCACACGGGGTCCACTGGCGACGGCTACACCTTGGCCGAAAAGCTCGGCCACCACATCACCCCGCTCGCGGCCAGCTTGAGTTCGTTTATCACCCAAGAAAAATGGGTGAAGCCGTTAAGTGGCATTTCGTTTGAGAAGGCCACCTTCACTGTTGAAACCACTAAAAAATATACTTTCACCGGACCATTTCTGTTCACCCACTCGGGGGTGAGTGGCCCAGCAGTCTTTGCGCTGTCGTCGCTCGTAGCTTTTGAAAAGGCATCGCCAGCTGAGCCGTTGCCGTTTAGCATAGATTTTGTCCCTGATGAATCGTTTGAGGCCTGTGAGAAGAGGCTCAAAGCCTTTATGCTCGACAACCCGAAGAAAAGTTTTAAAAACAGCTTACATATTTTTGTTCCGCTCGCTCTCGCCGAAGCGCTCTGCCAGGTAATCGGCGTTCCGCTGGAGCAAAAAAACGCCGAGACAGCCAAACAGACCGTTCAGCAAGCGCTTGAGCATATTAAAAAACTCTCCCTTCATTGTATTGGGCGCGGAGCCGGTGATGAGTTTGTCACCGCTGGTGGCGTAGAAACATCTGAGGTGAATCCGCAAACGATGGAATCAACTCTCTGCCCCGGTCTCTTCTTGGCCGGTGAGATTTTGAATGTTGACGGCTTCACCGGCGGGTTCAATTTGCAGGCCTCGTGGGCCACCGGGCGCCTAGCTGGCGAGCATGCTGGGATCAAAGTTTGACCCCCAGGGGTAAACATGGTACACTAGTAACCAATAAATCCTACGTAGAAATAGAGTCGAATTTCTGCCGCGATCTATTTTATTCAGCCTAGTCACATTACTATGCAAGGTACAATCAAAACCCTCGTAGCAGATAAGAACTTCGGCTTTATCACCCCAGAAGATGGTGGCAAAGACGTTTTCTTCCACGCTTCAGGCTTGGTCGGCGTTCAATTCTCTGAATTGAAATCCGGCGACACCGTTACTTTTGATACTGAGAGCTCTGAAAAGGGTCCTCGCGCTATCAACGTAGCACGCGCCTAACTCTTCATTGAGTTTAAAATACCTCTGGTTCTCCAGAGGTATTTTTTTGTTTATTTTTTCCCAAAGACCACTTCTTTGATATGTTCCACTCCCCGGCTTTCTCCGCTCATAAAGGCGTTCATAGCCGTCGAGGCGAGAGCGCCCGAAGCGAGCCACTCAAAAAACCATTCATGCGTTCGTTTGGCGTCGCTCGCCGTAATGCCAGCGCCGTTTTTTTCGAGCCAGGCTTTGTTATATTCTTCTTGCGAGCCGAGCGTTGGGGCGATAATAATTGGAATACCGAGCGCTGAGTAGAAGACTAATTCGCTTGGCTTGGTCCAGAGGACGTCGGTGGTGCGCAGTTGCTGGTTGAACGATTCAAAATAGGCTTGCTTGGTTGGCTTATAGAGCAGGTGTAGGCTTTTGCCCAGTTTGTTTTTCAAACACTCTTCTTCGATGATACGCCTAAAGTACCAATCCACTTCGGAGCGTGTGCCAGCCACGAGACAAAGATTAATTTTTTCTTCGACAATCGCATTGTGAAGACTGCGAAGAATATCTCGAGCGGTTTCTTTTTGAGCGCCTGCTCCCCCGACAGCGTAGGTGAGGGTTAGCGGGTGCGTTGGGGTTTCGTGATCGTATTCTTTTAAAATAGTTTTAATCACGTCTTTGTAGGTGCTGCGGTAACTGTGTTTCGGATCAAGATTGTGGAGGCGGGCGGCCACATCTTTTTTGAGAGTAGTCATCATATGCCCCCCAATGTTTTCGAGTGGTAGTGGAAAACCAGTCAAAAAAATACTCTCTGGCTTGACCCCGTAGGTGATGAGGCGATCTTTGGCACGCTCGGTTGGCACCACATACTTGATGCGGGATTTTTCGGGGTGGAGCGGTGCCCAAGTACGACTAATGTCGGTGTCGCAGACGACTAGATAGATTTCGTTTTTAAAATGATGCTCTTCGGCCATGTAGGCGACGGTGAAGAAGCTGGTGATGAGCGGAATGTCGCGATGATTGAGTTGTTGTATTAAATGTTTGCCCCGACCATTACGAATAGCGATATAGTTTTGGAGAAGCTGAGCGGTGGGGCGGAGATTGCGACGCTTCGGATCAAATTCTTTAATCGCTTGAAAACTATCCATGATAGCAAAAACTACCGACCCAATAAGTGGCAGGGCTTGGAGGCGTGATACCGTTTCATAAAACTTCCGACCGTAATTCCAAAAACGATAATCTACCCTTGGCATATCCGGGTAGTCGTTGGCGATTATCACCTGGCCATCGGGCGACAGATGACGAAGTGGGTCGGTGGCGCGCTGGTGACCATAGCCCATATCCACCGTCACCACCCAGGCTTCGTGATGTTTTACATGGTGCGTTTGTTGGTGGCCCATAAAAATCCCATAGTACGATCAAAGTGTGATGGAAAGGTTTGCACGCCAAAGCCGTGCTCGCGCAGTGTTTGTTCTAATTCTTTGTGATTACGCTCTTTGGAGTCGTGGTATTCCATAATAATAGCTTCGACGTGAGTATAATCTTCGTCGGTGGCTCCAGCGAGAACATCGTACTCCCCGCCTTCAATATCCATTTTAATCAGCGCAATTTTTTCAGTTGGCGATTTTTCAATAAGGTGTGCCAGGGTATAGACCTGCACCACTTCGGTTTTCGCGTCTGCATCGCCCACATCGAGCAGGTGGTGATTATGGCTGTCATCGGTGACAAACAGGTGCTGTTTGGCATAGGCGCCCCCAAGCGCCCCCTCGACGAGCGTGACCCCCGCGGTGTTATTCTCGGCCATATGTTTCTTGAAGAGCGCAATATTCCCCTTCTCTGGTTCAATAGCAATCACTGGCACCGAGGCGTTCAGTGACTTGGCGTAGAGGGTAAAAAGCCCGCTGTGCGCCCCAACATCAATAATGGAGCCTTTCGCCATTTGAATAGTTTCTTCAGCTCGACGATATTCCCGCAAACGAAAAATCTCCGCCAGAACACTTTCGTCAGCTTCGTCGCGTAAATGGATAGTCAGGTTGTGGCCGTTGTGAGCCAAAAAAACAGTTCGCATGTCAGTAAGTATACAATAAAAAAACACCCTCGTACATATGGGGTGTTTTTCTTGGTTCCGAGTCGGTCGTAGACAATTTTTGAACTAGCATTGTTATTTGTGGTTTATTACCTGACTACAGGGGGCGGGCTTTCCTGTGGCAACCTCAAATAGACCTGATTCTTTTGCGCCTGGATTTTGTTTGCAAAAATCTTTTGCTATACTAATGTTTCTGGCCTGACTTATCCGTTCCGGAATGGATTGTATCTCAGCTAATCTAGTTTGCCAAAGCTGGAGAAATATGCCGATAGCTGTGAGAAAAATACCTACTATAGCAATTCTAAGAGCTGTGTTACTGTTTTTTTCTGCACTAGTAAGCGCTTTATAGTTAATAGCGGTGTTTAAACCTTTTTCATTCAGTGAATAGAAATGTTGATTTGGAGCTACCGTATCATCATTGCGTAGATGTTCAAAAAATTTTCTATCTTGATCACTGGCTGTAAGAAAAATTTTTCTAACCCAATTCTCTTGAAGCTTGTTCAAAACAAAAAAACTTTTCATTTCTTCCCAGGTAAAGCCTGTTTCTTGTTTTTCGTATGCCCACATGAGAACTCTAATATAAAGATCTTCGTCTTTTTTTGGCTTTGCGGCAAACCATTTTTTAAATTTCATAAAGTATACTAAAACTACAAACAGGGTGGGCAATTATGCGTACAAACCGATTTAGAATTATAGATTTTGAACTATCTATCTTCTGGTAGCAGATGTTTCCTTTCGGGGGAAACATTTTTATTTCTTATTGAAATTATAATCATTACTAACGTAAATACTGGAATAATTATTAATTCCCAATTATTTACTCTACCTAAAACAGCGATGGTTGTGAAGATAATTGTGCCAAAAATACTATCAAGCCCACATGTTTTAGAT
>CAYUBH010000021.1:0-12886 GCA_964442985.1 uncultured Gammaproteobacteria bacterium | reverse complement strand
CCAAAAAAGAATCGTTTGTCACCCGTACCGCGACAGTACCATCTTTGGCCACCACCCCCGAAGCCAGTGCTGGCTCGGCCGTCTTCACATAATCGCCAACCACAGTGACTGGCCCCGGCCAATAGGTGTTCGCAATTTTCTCCAGAGTGTCATTCCAGATAAGATATTTTTTGGCCATTTCTACAGTCGGCACCACTACGAGAAGTGGCTTGTCCGACGGCCGGCCTTTGATAACAAAAATACTATCGACCGCTTGTTGGTTGGTAGCATCACACCCCAGACCATACGATGTCTCAGTGGGCACAATCACTGTTTTACCATTAAGGAGTTCGACAATGAGCGCTGCGGTGGTGCAATCGGTTAAGACTTTCATATTAGCGTTTAATCCATTTTAAATACGCTTCGGCGAGCGGAAGTAGTTCGCCCTCCAAAACATTTTCTGGGTCGGTGGCTTTATACTCGGTGCGATGATCGTTGACCATGTGATAGGGGTGCAACACGTAGGAGCGAATTTGATTCCCCCATTCCGCCGATTTATATTCTCCGCGCAGTTCTTGGCGTTCTTTGGCCCGTTGCTCCTCGGCCAAACGATGGAGTTTTGCTTTCAAAATTTTCATCGCCATATCTTTGTTTTGCGCTTGCGAACGCTCGTTTTGACACTGCACGGTGATACCTGTTGGAATATGAACAATACGCACCGCCGAATAGGTCGTGTTCACGCTCTGACCACCTTTTCCGCCAGACATAAACGTATCAATACGCAAATCTTCTGCTTTAATAGTCACCTCTACTGAGTCGTCAACTTCTGGCAAAACTTCTACCAACGCAAACGAGGTGTGACGCATTTTTTCAGCATCAAACGGTGAGATGCGCACGAGCCGGTGCACACCGTGTTCTGATTTTAAATAACCAAAAGCATATCGGCCGATGACTTCAAAAGTCACTGATTTATAACCAGCTTCAGCTCCACGCGACTCATCAATAATCCTCGTTTTCCAACCTTGTTTTTCAGAAAAACGAAGAAGCATACGAAGCAACATTTCACTCCAATCTTGCGCTTCGGTGCCCCCGCTCCCCGCATGAATGGCCACAATGGCGTTATTTACATCGTATGGCCCATTCAACAGCAGAAAAAATTCGTAGTCAGTAAATTGTTTTTCTAACTCGGTAATTTGCTGGTCGAGATCGGGTGCGAGCGCTGGGTCATTGGATAATTCCATCAAATCTTTGACACCCTGCTCAAGCGCTCCCCATTTATCTACTTCTTGTTTAATTGCCTGATAATCCTGCGTCACAGCCTGGGCACGATTACGATCGTTCCAAAACGTTCCTTCATTCATCTCTATTTCCAACTGCCCCATCTTTTTTTTGAGACTAACAAGATTAAGGAGTTTGGTAGTATCCTCAATTTTCTTAGCCAGTTCATGCAGTCGTTCTATCGACATAGATTAGAATATTTTTCCAAAACTAACTGCAATGAGAAGCGTCACCAGCCCCGAGCCGAGCACTGCTGATGTAAGATAGATCCAGGAATGGCGAAATGGGACACCGAGCAAAAAAGCAAGCATAGCACCGGTGAAAATACCACTCCCCGGCAACGGCGAAACGACAAAAAATACCAGGCCGAGCATGCCGTATTTTTCGTATTTTCGGAAACCATCTTGAGCTTTTTTAAGATTATTAGCCCATTTTTTTCCAAAAAAAGTTCCAGAATTTCTTTCTACCCAAGCGTGGAATCTGTCAGCGTGATAGAGCAAAATTAGCACCGGACCAATATTGCCAAGCATGGTGAGAAGATACACTTCCCAGGCTGGCATGCGGTAAACCAAAATGCCGAGCGGAATGGCAGCTCGTTGTTCGAGAACAGGAATCATGGCGACAAGAAAAACAGCGAGCTCGTTTGGAAATCCACTGAGATAGAGAGCAATTTGATGAAGCATAGTGTCAGATAGTGTACAGCATGCACCCGCTCAGCGCAACTCACTTCGCCCCCTTGACAAAAGCCCCTTTTTCTAGTAGCATGGCGGGGCTTCACCAACCCCGGCCTAGGAGGGCCCCATGTCGAGCCAGAGCGGAGCGAACGGACACAACGACGGTGTCGAGGACGAGATCACCAACCTCTCACCCGAGAGTGCGGAGAGCACGCCCGACCACAAGAAGCAGGGTGTCGAGTACAACCCCTTCGGCGGGGTCAACATCGACCTCGCCCGCTTCCCCGAGTGGGCGGAAACCAAGGGCTTCTAGCCCCCCCACCCCATCTTGAAGCCAGGGCACCGCGCTCAGACTTCCGTTGGGTCAAATAAAGCCACCCCAACGTCATAATCTGTTGACACCATCGACCGATTGTGACGGGTGGCTTTTTTGTTTTTAGATAAAGAAAAGATAAAGTCTTCCCCATTGACAAAAAGCTTATTTTTAGCTATAACAGAGCCATCAGATGGCTAGCCATGCCGTCTGAGCCAGGCCATGGTGGCTTGATCACATCGAAACGAGGATAGCTCTATGACAATCGAGGCTCCCCCACCCGACTCCTTTGGATTTGATGGTGGAATGGACGACGCCGGACATGCTCCGTATATCGACAAGCTGCTGCGCGAAGCCCTGACCGAAGTGGTGCTCTTATACGCCAAAGAGGAGCGGGTGACGCCTGAGTATGCCGATCGCGTGCGCCTGGAGTTTTTGCGCTTTCTGTCGTTGGCTCGTTTTGACGACGGCCTCCTCCTGCCGCCCGCTCCAGTGGAGCGCTTCTGGAAGCTGTTCATCACGGAAATGCCAGCTCGCTATCAGGAGCTCAGTCAGACGCACTTTTTTGGGAGCACCCCTCCCTACCCGGTACCTCAGGGTAACCGCCCGCACCTGCTCGAGCACACGAAGAAGGCGATCCGCAAGTACTATAAGCAGTACGACACCGACATCTGGGGAACGACTGATGAGACCGAATAGTACGGCGCGGCGGAGACAGGAGCTCGACTACTACCACCCTGGTGGCGCGGATGTAAGTATACCCCTACTTCATCCGCGTCGCCCCCAACATCACTAATTTAAAAACCTGCACGAATTTCGTACAGGTTTTTTATATAACCAATCTTGGCGCTCAAATCGTTTAGTACATTCCCATACCACCGCCCATACCACCGATGGCTGGAGTAGTAGCTGGTTCATCTTTTTTTGGTAGGTCGGTAATGATAGCTTCAGTAGTGAGGAACATTCCAGCGATACTAGCAGCATTCTGGAGAGCGCTACGAGTGACTTTGGCTGGATCAATAATACCAGCTTTAATCATATCTTCATACACACCAGTTGCCGCGTTGTACCCCGTAGCTCCGGTACCTTTTTTTACCTCTTCAGCTACCACCGCTCCATCAACGCCAGCATTCTCCGCAATCTGGCGAAGCGGCTCTTCGAGAGCCCGGCGGACAATAGCAACAGCAATGGCTTCATCCGGTGATAATTTCAAACCATCTAACGCTTTGATAGCACGAATGAGGGCAACGCCACCGCCCGGCACCACGCCTTCTTCGACAGCAGCCTTAGTTGCACCAACAGCATCTTCAATACGGTGTTTTACTTCTTTCATTTCAGTTTCAGTGGCTGCACCTACGCGGATAATCGCCACACCACCAGCCAATTTTGCCAAACGTTCTTGTAATTTTTCACGGTCAAAATCGCTGTCGACAGCTTCGATGGAGCGTTTAATTTGGAGAACACGCTCAGCGATAATCGCCTTGTCACCTTTACCCTCAACAATCGTACAGGTTTCTTTGGTGGCAATCACTTTGTGTGCCCGACCCAAATCTTCCACTTCTGTTTTATCTAATTTGAGACCTAACTCTTCGGTAATCACTTTACCGCCAGTGAGGACAGCAATGTCTTGAAGCATTTCTTTGCGACGATCGCCAAAGCCTGGAGCTTTGACAGCCAGTACGTTGAAACTACCGCGCAGTTTGTTGAGTACAAAGGTAGACAGCGCTTCACCATCAACATCTTCGGCGATAATCACAATATCTTTTTTACCAGACTGCGCTAATTTTTCTAACAGCGGTAGAACATCGTGAATGGATGAGATTTTTTTGTCAGTAATTAAAATATATGGATCAGTATATTCAGCTTCCATACGCTCGGTGTTGGTCACCATATAGTGGGACACATAGCCTTTGTCAAAACGCATACCTTGGACGGTTTCGATTTCAAGACCAAACGATTGCGATTCCTCAACGGTAATAACCCCGTCTTTACCAACCGCTTTCATCGCGTCGGCGATTTTCGCACCAATTTCTTTATCGTTGGCTGAGATAGCGGCGACATTCGCAATTTCATCTTGCTCCACTGGTTTAGCAATATTTTTTTGGATTTCTTTAACAATTACATCAACGCATTTATCAATACCACGCTTGAGAGCGACAGCATTGGCACCAGCGGTGACATTTTTAAAACCTTCCGTCACAATTGCTTGGGCGAGCACTGTCGCAGTAGTGGTACCGTCACCAACATCATCGTTGGTCTTACTAGCAACTTCTTTGACGAGCTCCACACCAGCGTTTTCAAATTTATCTTCTACCTCTACTTCTTTGGCAACACTGACACCATCTTTGGTGATGGTAGGTGCGCCGTAGCCTTTATCAAGCACCACATTTCGACCCTTCGGGCCGAGCGTGACTTTGACAACGTTAGCCAAGATGTTTACACCTTGCACCAATTTGCGACGAGCTTCGTCGGAAAAAATAATTTGTTTAGCCATATACAGTAAAGTTATTCTACAATTGCCAAGATATCATCTTGAGCAACAATTTTAAATTCTTCTTTTTCAATTTTAACTGCGTCGCCACCCCACGATTTGAGAAGCACGCGATCGCCGACTTTCACATCCATTTTTGAGCGAGTGCCATTGTCGAGCAGTTTGCCTGGGCCAACAGCTGCGACGATGCCTTCTGGTTTTTTTTCATCACTGCCTGGAAGTACCAAGCCAAACGAAGTTACTTCATCTACTTTTTTTTGTTTAACCAAAACATTGTCGCTAAGAGGTTTGATGTTCATACAATATAAAAAGGTTAACTTTTTAAATCGGATTTTATCACTCTATAAATGTGAGTGCTAAATCCTTGTGTAGGTCATCTTAGTATATACAAAACACTCCGTCAAGGAGTGCTCTGTTGGTAAGATGTGGATAAGCTGTATTATTCTTTTTTGGCTAAAATCAGAGAAAAAATAACCGCCCCCATTATAGCCCCCGAACCTAAGGTCCACCAAAAATGTTCGGTCAGAAATCCGATCAAAACAACCGTTAAAAGGGCTACTCCAGGCGGATTATACCGAAAGACAAAGCGCACGAATACGACTAAACCAGCGAGCACGAGCCCGAGAAGCGCTAGACCACCCTCAACAGCCAGGAGAGCCAGGGTATTATGGATGGGTTGAGAAGTGCTAAGGAGGCCTGTTCGTTCAAAGGCGAGCCGTGTGGAGGCTCCAGGGCCCACCCCAAGAAGCGGAGAGGTAGTAAACATTTCCCAAGCCTGCCGATACTGCGAGGTGCGCTCCACTACTGATCTATTTTCTAAACGCCCAGTGCCGGTGAGACGGGTGAGGACAAGTGGCCACACGAGCACACTACCAAAAGCAAAAACTACCCCAACGACCCCTAGCTGACGATAATATTTTTGTAGTGCAAGCTGGTCTTTTTTTTGAAACAACACTACTCCAAGCACACCGAGAGCAATCACCCCCGCCATCCAGGCTGATCGAGCAAATGACACGAGCAGACCGAGCGCTATAACAGCTTGCCCTATAAGAAACCCCTTCTCATATTTTTTTAAATTAAATGTGGTGGCGAGAAGTGCACCAACAATCAATGCTCCTGCCAAAAAACTCCCGAGCTGTGCTGGCGAACCAAAACTGCCATAGGCTCGAAGCCACCGCTCCCCACCGGCTTCAACGACAAACGCTCCGAGCCGACTTGCTTCTTGCGGAGCCATACCCGACCAGTTCCATGAAAAAACTTTTTGTAATCCAAACTGCAAAAGTGCGAGAATACCCTGCCCCACCCCGCTCAGCCAAAAAACTCCCAGAAAAATGTCTGGGCGACGACGGACTTCCGAAGCGAGAATGATTAATAAACAAAAGGCTTCGAGCAAACGAAACAAATACACCCAGGCGAGCTGTCTGTCTGGACTCGCCCAGAGCACTACTGAAAAAATTACGGTTATAACACCTACCACAACCAGACGATGCCGGCGTTTGGCAGGCAGGAGCAGTGACGGCTCGGCCGTACGTCTTGTTTTTAGTAATTGAAAAAAGTAAAGATATAGTAGCACCCACACTAACGCTTCAACAGCATACATACTGTGTGAGGTATATTCCCAATACACTCCCCCGAGCATTGTTGACTCAACAATATACCGCGCTTGCCACGGTACCAAAAAAACAATGCTAAGCGATAGGAAGGTTATCAGGCGTGGAGTCATAATCAGGTTATAATCCGAGTGAGCGACATTTTTCTATCCAAGCAGTGTGTAGGTTTGCTCGAGAATCTGCTTCGTGTAATTTCACTATTCCATCTCGGAGAACAACAGCATTGTCTGGCTTGTTAGCCCGTTCTTTGACTGAGAATTTCATTTTTAATTCTTGGATCGCTTTCATCTGCCCTTCCACCAGCGTTCCATAGGCGCCTCTCCAAGCAATTTCAAAAAATCGCTTAATGGCCGTACCCAATCGCCCTGACTGTAAGAGTGGCGCGATACTCGTTGTTTTGCGATGCGGAATCAGATGATGCGTCCAGCGATTGGCTCGAAGTAGTTTTTCATACCAATTGTCTGGATCATACACTGGCACCATTTGATGGATAAAATAGGCTCCATGAATATCTTCGGGCAGGGCGCGAAAGGGTGCCAAATCAAGATTGTCGGTATCGATAAAATACGACAAACAGAGTCGGTCGGCTTCGTGGTCGCCATAGGTACGCGACCCGGTGAGGCGCAAAATACTGTTGGCAACGAGGCGCACAATCCACAATCGTTTTTTCTCGGTAACAATCACGACATCAATATCGCTCTCTCTAACGGCAGTTTCTCGCCCGACAGAATTACAGACCAGGACAGATTTTAAAAAGGGTATCCAAGCGAGAAGGCGAACTATTTTTTTAGCTCGATACAGCTTGGCATCGCTCCATACTACTCGAGCACGTCGTTTTTCTACACTCGCTTCACGGCCAGCCAAAAAATAATAACCAAAGCGACTCCCTACTCTCCCCTGTTCCACCAAACTACTCAGCGCTCGCATAACATCTTCACGCAATGCTTTGTCGAACTCCACCAGATACACAAAAACTTCTTCTTTGGTGAGCGGAAAATCGCTCAGGTCAAAATAAGCGAGGGTGCGAAGAATAGCCGATTCGAGCGTAGCATTAGTCATATGGCACTAGTATACTAGACTCCCCCTAAAACGCAAAAGCCTCCCGCTCGGGAGGCTTTGTGCTTAGTATAGTTACTTAGGAAACAATTTTTCCTTCAATTACATCTGGCTTGTTGTTTTTTGTGTCGCCGTTTTTTGGAGTAGTGCGATTCATAAACAGCTGCTGAGCCACCATGAGCCCGGTACTGAGGAACCAATACAAGGTGAGGCCAGCTGGAAAACGAATACCAATAATCGCCGTCAAAATTGGCATGAAGTACAACATTTGTTTGTTCATCATTGCCGCCATTGATTCGTCTTTGGCACCGTCACCAGCATTTTTTGGAGGCTGTTGGCGTACCAGACTCTTAGCCTGCGCCCATTGAGCGAGACCAGCCAAGACAGCGAGTACAATACTTGGCTTAGCGAGATCGAGACCGCCAAAGGTTACGGTTTTGAGCGTGCCTGGGTTTAAGACAAAAGCATAGAGGTCGCTTGCAAAGCTGTGCGCTGGATTAACCGCATCGCGAAGCACAAAGAACAACGCAAAGAGAATTGGCAATTGCACGAGCATCGGCAAACAAGAGGCGAGCGGATTAACCTTGTGCTCTTTGTAGAGCGCCATGGTCGCTTCGGCCTGCTTTTGACGATCGTTTGGATACTCTTTTTTGAGAGCTTCAAGCTTTGGCTGAATTTCTTGCATCGAGCGCTGTGCTTTGATAGAAGCAGCGGTGAGCGGGTAGAGCACCAAGCGAACAAGAACAGTGAGGGTGAAAATCACCAACCCAAAATCATGTGCTGGCATCACGTTGTAGAGCCAGATAAACAAATTGAGAATGGGCTGATACAGAATGGTGTGAAACATAGTACTTTTTTAACCTGCACTTTCAGGATCAACAGCATCTTCAGAAGCAACTTCTTCTGAATCAGCCAGCTTTTCTTCGCCAGCTGGTTTGCCGTCTTCAATAACATTAATTTTCCAACCGGTGAGTTCAGAAGCGAGGCGAACATTTTGACCACCACGACCAATAGCAATAGAAAATTGCTCTGGAGCAACAGTCACATCAGCTACTTTTTCAGCTTCTTTTAATTCTACGCGAACAACTTTGGCTGGAGAAAGCGCGTGGGTGATGTACTGTTCAGCATTTTCATTATATTGGATAACGTCAATTTTTTCGCCACCTAATTCTTCAATAATGGTATTGATACGACTACCACGTTGACCAATACACGAACCGATTGGATCGATAGATGGGTCGGCAGTCATAACAGCCACTTTGGAGCGGAAACCCCCATCGCGAGCGATGCCTTTGATTTCAATCACGCCATCAGCGATTTCTGGAATTTCTTGGCGGAAGATTTCGCGGACCATCCCCGGAGCAGAGCGAGACAAAATAATTTCTGGGCCACGAGCAGTCATCTCGACGCGAGAGACAAAGAATTTCATACGAGCACCTGGGCGATAGTGTTCGCCATTGATCATATGGTCAGCTGGCATCACACCAGTAATTTTACCCAAATCAACGAGCACCTTGCGACCTTCGACACGCTGAATAGTGCCGACGATAATTTGATTTTCTTGATTTTTGAAATCACCAAAGACCATCGTGCGTTCTGCTTCGCGCACTTTTTGGATGATAACTTGCTTAGCGGTCATTGCCGCCATACGACCGAAATCGTGTGGAATTTCGAGAGCGATTTCCAATGTTTCGCCAACTTTAGCACCTTTCTTCACTTCTTTGGCGGCCGAGAGCATAAGCTCAGTCTTTGGGTTGAAGCGTGGCAGGTCAGCTGTTTCTTCGTCGGTCAATTCACGATTTTCTTCGCGAGCTTTTTCACGGCGAGCAGTCAATTCTTCTTGCGCTTTTTCAAGCACGTCTTCGGCAATATCTTCGACAACAATTTTAACATCCCAGGCTTTCATGTCGCCAGTGTTTGGATCAAACTTTACTTTAATGTTTTGCTGCTTGTTGCCAAAATCTTTACGATACGCTGCAGCGAGCGCTGCTTCGATTGTTTCCATAACTGCTTCGTACGACAAGTTTTTTTCGTCGCAGAGTGCTTGGATGGCTTTTGTAATTTCTGACATAGACTATACTAAAAATGAATGAGGATAAAAAAAGAGCGACTTTCTTTAAAGTCACCCTTACTGTCAATAAGTATAGCACAGACGCCCCAGCCTGTCAAACCTCTAATAAGCCGCTAACTGACTAGGTTTTGGCAGTGGTTTGGTAGGCGTTTTGCCGGTAATAATGACTTTGTCGCCAACATCCAAAAAGGCGTACATTTTCTCTACATCTTTATAAGCAATATTCACACAACCGTGGCTCATTGGCCGAATACCAAACTGATTATGCCAATAGGCGCCATGGAGATAGAAGCTTCGTTTAAACTCTAAATTCCACTTAGTGTTCGGCAGATTATACCCCGGCCCAATATAATGATGGACAGGTAATTTGCGCATAATTTCAAATTCACCAGTTGGGGTGGGGGTGGCGAGCTTCCCACTTGAAACTGGCGCCGTCGCTATCCGCACCTCGCCCAAAAAATAGGCTAGTTGTTGAGTGCTTAAATCAACTTCTACCCGGCGAGGGAGGCTACGGTCACGATTGCCCTTGAGTGGATGGAAGCCGTTTTTTACTTCTGCCCCATCAAGAAAACTATCATCGTCAGTGTCAGTGTCGAGAATATCGGTGTGCAGTTCAATTTCTAATTCATCAGATAGCCCGTCTTTGTCCGAGTCAACTTCAGACATTTTTTTCATATTCGGAAAACGCGGTGAGTAGCCTGTGTCTACTTCTTTACCGTCAAAAAAACCATCACCGTCGGTGTCGCTGTTGTTGGGATCGGTGTGATATACCAATGTTTCAAGATCATCCGAGAGGCCATCGTTGTCGGAATCAACTGATGAAATAGCTTGAACAACTCCACCATTGAGGGAGAGGGCAAAAAAGAAAATAAAGGCGATATATTTCGTCATGGCAGTAGTATAGCATTTCCTTCGTCTGTGCGTAAAATAGCTATCCCCCATTTTTGCAATCTTCGAACCACCCGAAGCGACGGGTGGCCATAACGATTTTTCTTGCCCGACGAAATAATACCAATAGTTGGTTTGACTGCTCGCAGAAAATCTTCACCACTCGAGCTATTACTTCCATGGTGACCAACCTTGAGTGTTTTGGATTTCAGCACCGGGCACGGCCAAGTTGTTATCGGGCAGTACTTTTTAATAATAGCCTGCTCGAGCGGGGTTTCCATATCCGCAGTAAATAGGAACGAATCATTTTTGTGTTCAAGCCGAAAGACGATAGAAAAATTATTACTATCATCGCTCGGTAGAGTCATCGACAAGCTCGTATCTGGAGACAAAAAGTACAGGCGACTATCGCCTATGCCCCACCGAGCAGGCGCCGATAGTATTTTTAGTGTTAGACCTTTGCCCCGAACACTTTCTTCAAAAGCTTGCCAAGCCGGGTCGCCTGGCTTGGTGCGACCATTGGTGAAAACCTGCCCTACCTCGTAGCGATTCAATACTTCGGCGCAGCCACCATAGTGATCAAGGTCAGGGTGTGTGACAATAAGATAGTCGATGGTACGAACATAGGCTGGGAGTGCTTGCCCAATTTCGCTTAACACTTTTTTATTCGGTCCGCAATCAACCAGCATTGTTTTGCCATTCTCAAATTGAATCAGTGAGCTATCCCCCTGCCCAACATTTAAAAACCACACTCGAAAGGTGTGGCGCTTGGTTTCTGACCAATAATAATACAAGACAGCAAACAGGCTGAACGTGATGACGGCGAGAAGTAATCTTTTTTTCATAGTGCTGACTAGTCAGCACCCCCATTATTTTTGCGCGACAATAATTTGATTGACCCACACACCACCTTCCATCACTCGCACGTCTTCGACAATCGTATAGGCGAGCTCTTCGAGTAGTTCTCGTATTTTTTCTGGTCGATGATAATATGATTCAATCACTATTTCTCCTTCTGGAGTAGTGATTACTGGTGGATCTTTTTGGTTGATATTCGTCACCACCAATCGCCCACCATCTTTGAGAATGTTATAAGCTTCGTCAAAAAATCGGCTTGGGTCTTTGAGATGAACAATCACAAAGGCTGAGATAACAATATCAAACGTCGTATCAAGAAAAGATAAAGCCTCAGCATCGCCCACCACGGTGGTGATTGCTGGATTTTTTTTCGCAATCACTTTCAACATCTCTTCGGAGACATCGAGGGCGGTGACGGCTGCTCCCATTTTGGCAAGCTGTGTCGCTAATCGCCCAGTGCCAGCACCAACATCGAGAATTGCCTTACCCGAAACATCACCAAGCAGTGGTAGCAGGCGATTTTTTTCAAAACTATTAAGATATTTTTCTTTGGCGTCATAGCTCTTGGCGGCCAGATCATAGCCTTTGACTGAGCTGTAGACTTTTACTTTTCCTTTGGACATACCAAACTAGCGCTACATAACTAATAACCATCGCCCACCACGGAATAGTGACCGAGATTGTGCTTCCAGGCATACTACCAAAAAGGGTGGCTAAGCGTATGACATACTGTAGCCCAAAACCGGTGAGAAGCGCAACCGCCTGCCCCAGCGGAAAGAAAATAACGCTCGCTAAGACCGAAACAAAGCTCGCTAGCATTATCCACGGGATAATCGGCACCACTACCAGATTAGCTGGCAGGGCCACGAGTGAAACGGCGCCAAACTGGAATAGCATAAGTGGTAGTGTGGCGATGATAGCCGAGAGCGTCACCGCGAAGGATTCGCTGACTGCTTGCGCCAAAGCAATCGGTGTCTTTAGATTTATTTTCTGATTAACCAACGGCGAAATATACACCAAGCCAAGTGTAGCTAAAAAAGATAGTTGGAAACCGGCGTCGTAAAATAAAATAAGCGGGTTGTGGAGCAGCATCAGTGACGCTGTAAAAACCAACACCGTCCCTATGGACAACGGTCGCCCCAAGCGCTCCCCGAGAATAACTATGGTACCCATAATCGCCGCGCGCACTGCCGAAGCCGACAATCCAACTAGAACAACAAACAGCCACACACTAATTACCACCACCCAAAAAGCTTGCCGACGCCACAAACCGACTCGAATACCTATAGTCATAAGCAGGCTGGCAATAATCGTAATATTAAAACCAGATACGGCGATAATGTGCGTAATACCGGTGGCACTAAAGGCTTCTTTGAGCTCGAGCGGAAGCCCGCTTCTACTCCCATAGAGAATGCCGGCGACCAGGCTACTGTCGGGCTCTGCCCAGAGTCGGCCGACCTGCCTATCGAGAGCGGATTTTAGTTTTAAAATACTACCAAGCGCTTGTTGTAATACTGTTTTTTCTTTAAAGATAGTTTTTTGAATCACTGGTTTTTGGCACAAAGACGAGATACCTTCTTTAGCTAAATACTTATCGTAACGAAACGTACTATCTTCATCCGCCGTCGGGGCTTCGAGCCGACAGAGTAGTTGCACTGTATCGCCGTA
>CAYUBH010000020.1:0-12917 GCA_964442985.1 uncultured Gammaproteobacteria bacterium | reverse complement strand
TTTAGTGGTAATAATTTGCTTGGTTGGGGCGTGTTTTATGTGAACGCTCTTATTTTCTCAGCCGGTTTTGTTGTAGCTTTCGTAGTATCGACTATTGCTAAATACGCTTCTGGTTATATTGTTCACGATGAAAACAGTCTTGGTACCGCGATCACCAAAGGCCGCCTGCTTTTTGAGCACCACGTTCTGGTTTCTTTGGAACTCGCCATTATTGAGCTGATTTTAAGTGTTGCTTTGATGATGGCCTTTATATTCGGTGGTTTGTGGATTTTGACACCGTCAGTTATTCTCACCTTGATTGGTGCCGCTACGGGCTTCACCTCGCTTATTGCTTTTGGCATTTATGCGACATTAGTTTTGTATGTTTTGATTATTGCCATTGTGGGTGGTATTTTCCATGCCTTTATCACTAGTAGTTGGATGTATATGTTTATTAAAATGCACCATGAAGGTGTTTCGAGCCGAGTGCTCCACTGGTTTGGTGTTAAGCGTCGAAAATACTAGGAGTGTATGTCTGATTTTCCATCGATTAATGATTTGGTGAAGAAAAAACCGGCGTCTGGTGCGCCAGCAGCGACTGCTCCAGCAGGGGCACCTTCTTCGCATACACCGGCTGGAACAAGTGCTGGCGATGCCTTTCAGCACAAGATGGAGGAAATTGCTGTTCGTGATAAAGAAGAGCAGGTGGCGATGCAGGCGGCGCAGGCAGGATTGCCCTATATCGATCTCACCAATTTTCCAGTTTCTTCGGAAGCTCTTCGAGCTGTTCCTCAAGAAGTGGCCGAAAAAGAAAAAGCCATTTGTTTTTATTTTTCCAACGAGCAAGCGCGTATTGGCGCACTCGCCGCTACGCCGGGAGTTGAGCAAATTCGAGCTGATTTAGCCGCTAAACAAGGTTCCAATGTGCAGGTGTATCTTATTTCGGAGCGGAGCTATCAGAAAGTTATTGCCCTGTACGCAACTCTCCCAATTTATAAGCCAGTCACCAAAGATGTGATTATTAGCGAGGAAGAAATGAATCGCTATAATGTTGGTATTAATAATTTGGATAGTTTAAAGCAGGCTTTTGTTAATGTTTCCATTACTGATATTTTGACTCTGATGGTAGCGTCAGCTATTAAGCTTGGCTCATCAGATATGCACGTTGAAGCTGAAGAGGGTGGTATTGCTGTTCGCTATCGTATTGATGGTATTTTGCACGATATCACCATGTTGCCCAAAGAGCAGTGGAAACGATTTGTATCGCGTATCAAGCTGTTGGCAGCGCTTAAATTAAATGTGACGGATCGTCCGCAGGATGGTCGTGTCACCCTTCAATTGCCGTCAGGCGGCCTCGATATTCGTGTTTCCACACTCCCAACCATTCATGGTGAAAGTGTGGTTATGCGTATCCTCCACAGTGGTAGTAAGGGTGTGACTTTTGACGAGCTTGGTTTGCGCGGTGACGCTCATGATCGTCTCAAAAAAGAAATTGAGCGTCCGAATGGTATGATTATTACCACCGGTCCAACCGGTAGTGGTAAAACGACGACATTGTATGCGATTTTACGCACCCTCAATAAACCAGGGGTGAAAATTATTACGCTTGAAGACCCAATTGAAATTAAAATGGAGGGGATTAACCAAAGTCAGGTTGATCCAAGTCGAGATTATACCTTTGCCAAGGGTTTGCGCAGTATTTTGCGCCAAGACCCAGATATTTGTATGGTCGGTGAAATCCGCGATCTCGAAACAGCCGAAATTGCTATCCAAGCTGCTTTGACCGGCCATTTGATGTTGTCTACTATCCACACCAACAGTGCTTCTGGCGCCTTGCCACGTTTCTTGTCGATGGGTGTTCGGCCGTTTCTTTTGGCACCATCCCTTAATTCGGTCATTGGTCAGCGCTTAGTGCGCCGTATTTGCAGTAATTGCGTGGTAGAAGATACTCCACCAGCTGAAAAAATGGAAAAAGTGAAGCAATTACTGACCACATTGCCACCAGCTGAGCAGAAAAATGTCGATATTAATAATTTGCATTTTTATAAAGGAAAAGGCTGTGAAGTCTGCAGTAATATTGGGTATAAAGGCCGTATTGGTATCTACGAAATTTTCACCATGAACAAAGAAATCGAAGAGATTATCTTGAGTGGCAACTTGTCGGAGTACACTATCCAGGAAATTGCCGTTAAAAATGGCATGGTGACCATGGCTCAAGACGGCCTACTGAAGGCGCTCGATAAGATTACCACTGTTGACGAGATCTTCCGGGTGACGGAATAGCTTGTCCACACCACAAACGCCCTTTTTTGTGCTATACTAACGGGGCAACCGCATTTCTATGATAACACATCGCATGTCAACCAATTCGGGGGACTCATCCCCGGAGTGGTATAAGATAGTCGCAGTGTCTTTTTTATTGATAACCATTGCTCTTTTGGGAGTGGTTATTTTTATCACGTCCAAGAAAGCGGAAGTCACGATTGTCGCTAAAGAAGACGCTAAAAAAGTAACTCTTAACGTTACTTTGAGCCAAGATGCAGCCAAACCAGGCTCAATGCCAGGTAGTGTCACCTCAACAGTTTTCTCTCATACCGAAAAATATCAGCCGACCGGCACTAAATCTGTCGCTGGCACTTCCAAAGGTGAAGTAATTATCTATAATAAAACCGGTTTAGCGCAACCACTTGTTAAAACAACTCGTTTATTGTCGCCAAGTGGCGTTTTGTTCCGCTTGTCGGTGAATACTACTGTACCACCGCAAGGCCAAGTGACGGTGCCAGTGTATGCCGACCAGCCAGGCCCGCTTGGGGATATTGCTCCAACGACGTTTACCATTCCAGGGTTGATTGAAGTAAAACAAAAGACGATTTATGCCGAAAGCAAAGCAGCGATGATAGGCGGATCGCAGACAGTGGCAATACTGAGTCAGGAAGATATCACTAGTGCTGAAAATAATTATAAAGAAAAAGTAAAACAAGCCTTTTTGAAAACATTGGCGACTGATGGGGTAGAAGTGAGTGTCAGTATTGCTAGCCAGAGCGCCAAAGCCTCGGCTTCGGCCGGTGATCAGGTGGCAGCTTTTGATGTAAGTGGCACGAGCACCCTCGTGGTGGTGATGTACAACGCCAAAGATCTCACCGATAGAATCGCTCGCGAAGTTTCAAGCAAGATTGATATAACGGCTGAAAAGTTTTTGGCAGCTGACAAAAAACCAATTGTATCCGTCTCGTCATTTAGTCTCAAAGACGGCACAGCCGAGCTCCAAGTTGCTCAAGACGCTCTCGTCACCCTTGATGCCAATGTAGAAAAATTAGCGCCAACCAATTTTGTTGGTAAAACCAAAGAAGAAATCCAGCGGTATGTCCTTGGGCTCGATCATGTTGTCGGGGTGGATGTGAAATTTTCTCCGTCGTGGATGAGTGGAGCACCAACTTCGCCTGATCGTATCCGAGTGGTGGTCAAAAATGTAAAATAATCAGCATAAACGAAAGACCGCGAAGAGCGGTCTTTTTTCTTGACAGGTCGGCCGAGCCTTTGTACACTATGGTATACATGTGTTATACGCAAGAACCAGCCCAGTTTTGGCCCCGTCAGAATATGGTACCACTCTTGCCAGCATGTACAAATTGAAGCATAAAGTTAAATAGTCGGGTGGAACCGTCCTTGTGCCTAACAATGACCCCGATAGACCTCTTTTTGGTGTATCGGGATTTTTATTTATATTTTTAACTGTTTAATATATGGATGTACAAAAACTAGACAATGCACGACACTCAGCAGCTCACATGTTGGCAGCGGCTGTTTTAGAACTGTATCCAGGCACTAAGTTGGCAATTGGTCCAACGATTGAAACTGGTTTTTATTACGATTTTAAATTTCCAGCGGGCGTATCTGTTTCGGAAAATGATTTGGAAAAAATTGAAGAAAAAATGAAGGAAATTGCCAAGGGTGGTCATGCTTTTGTGCGCCAAGAAGTGTCGGTGGATGAAGCAAAACAGTTTGAAAAAGATCAGCCGTTTAAATTGGAGCTGATTAATGAATTTGCTAGTGAAAGTAAAACACTGACACTCTATGCCTCTGGTCCGTTTACCGATTTGTGTCGAGGTGGTCACACTGAGAATACCAAAGAGATTCCGCTCGATGGTTTGAAGCTTCACAAAGTGGCTGGCGCCTATTGGCGCGGGGACGAAAAGAATGAAATGTTGACTCGTATTTACGGCTTATTATTTGCGAACCGCAAAGAATTGGCAGTATATTTGAACATGCTCGAAGAAGCTAAGAAGCGTGATCACCGTAAGCTTGGTAAAGAACTGGATTTGTTTGTTATTTCAGAGCTCGTTGGCCCGGGGATGCCACTCTTCACTCCAAAAGGCACTACCGTGCGCAATGCTATCGCTAATTATTCTCGTGAACTTAATAAAAAGATTGGTTTTCAAGAAGTGCATACTCCAAATATTAACAAAGCGGAGCTCTTCAAGGTGTCTGGTCACTACGATAAATATAAAGACGACATGTTGGAGGTGAAATCGCACTATTCCGACGAGCAATATTATTTGAAGCCGATGAATTGCCCACAGCATACCCAGATTTATGCTTCGCAGAAGCGTAGTTATAAAGATTTGCCACTTCGCTTTGCTGATTTTGCTAATCTCTACCGCGATGAGCGCCCGGGCGAGCTCTCTGGCCTCACGCGTCTTCGCTGTTTTTCGCAAGATGATGGTCATTGCTTCTGTCGTGAAGATCAAATTGAAGAAGAGTTTAATAATGTGCTAGTAGCTATCAAGCAGGCGCTCACTACGTACGGCCTAAATTATTGGATTCGTTTGTCGCTTCGTGATCCAGAACACAAAGAAAAATATTTGGGTGAAGACAGTACCTGGGAAAAGGCAGAAAGCACTCTTCGAGCCCTACTTGAACGCAATGGTATTACTTTCAAAGAGGCGCTTGGTGAAGCGGCGTTCTATGGTCCGAAGATGGATATTATGGCGACCGATTCGATTGGTCGTGAATGGCAGATTTCCACTATTCAGCTCGATATGAATATGCCGGTACGCTTCGGTTTGACCTATGTTGACTCTGATGGACAGGAGAAGCACCCAATTATGATCCACCGCGCCTTGGTGGGCTCTCCAGAGCGTTTTATGGGCATTCTGATCGAGCACTATGCGGGCGCTTTCCCAGTGTGGATGGCACCTGTTCAGGTACAATTATTACCAGTATCCTCAAAGCATGTAGAAGGTGCTGTGGCGCTTCAAAAAAAGCTTGATGAACAGGGTATTCGCGTGGGTATTGATAGCGCCGACGAAACAATCGGCAAAAAAGTTCGTAACGCCGCTGGCCAAAAGATTCCGTATGTGGTGGTGGTCGGTGACAAAGAATTGGCTGGCGAAGAGTGGATGATTCGTGTACGTGGCCAGGAAGAGCAAATTAAAATGACCGAGGCTGCTTTTGTGGAACGAGTGCTAGCTGAAACAAAACAACGAGTTTCTCGTTAAAAAGTGTACATGTTACCAAAGATTATTGTCATTGTTGGTGCGACCTCGAGCGGAAAAACAGCTCTTGGTTTGTCGTTGGCCAAAGAATTCAACGGTGAAGTTGTTTCGGCTGATTCGCGTCAGGTGTATACCAAAATGACGATTGGCACTGCCAAGCCCGACGGAGTGTGGAAGACGATTTGTGGAGAGAAAGTATTTATGGTTGATGGCATTCCCCATTATATGATGGACATTGTTGACCCAGGGCATGAAATGAGTTTGGCAGAGTACAAAGATCGAGCGGTGGCACACATTACTGATATCATTTCTCGTGGAAAACTACCAATTGTTGTTGGGGGAACAGGGTTGTATATCTGGTCGATTGTCGATAATCTTTCGATGCCAGCAGTGGCGCCAAATAAAACCCTTCGGCGCTCGCTCGAAGCCAAACCTCTCGAAGAATTACTCCTGCTTCTTAAAAAAGTTGATCCAAAAAGCTTTGACCAAGTGGACAGGCGTAACCCTCGTCGGGTGATTCGCGCACTTGAAGTGGCGATTTTGACTGGAGAGTCTTTTGCTGAGCAGAGATCTCTGGCTAAACCACTGTTTGAAGCTTTGCAAATAGGTTTAAAACGCGAATTGCCCGAGCTCTATGCGCGCATTGATAAAGCGATTGACGGGCAAATAAAAGCTGGTTTAGTAAAAGAAACACAAAAATTACTTAAACAAAAATATGGCTGGAACCTGCCAAGTATGAGTAGTATTGGGTATAAGCAAATCGGGGCGTATTTGAATGAAACCATGACTTTGGAAGCGGCGGTCGAGTCAATTAAACAAGATACCCACCGTTATGCGAAGCGACAGATTACTTGGTTTAAACGAGATAAGCGTATTCAATGGGTTGATCCAGATGAAGTAAAAAATGTTCGTGGTCTGGTACAAAAATTTCTAGCATAAATAAAAAATCCCTTGATAATTTCAAGGGATTTTTGTTATTATTTCAGTTTTATCTCACTGCCAGATAAGGTAATCTTTTTTCCGGCCACCGCATCAGTTGCTTCAATTTTTACTTTGGAAAGCAATGTGTTTTGAGTAGGATTTTTGGCGTTGACAACCAAGGTAAAGGTGCCGTTGGCTACATCAATACTTTCGGGCATAGAAGGAATAGTCCAGGTGATGCGTTTGTCTTTGGCGGAGAAGACCATTGAACCACCAGACGTTGATCCAGCGAGGAAGGTAGTGTCGCCATAAATGTCAGCGGTGAGAGTAATGTCTTTTAAATCATGGTAATTGTTGGTGAGTACCCAAGAAACAGCGTGCTCTTCTTTGCCTTGACTGTTGGTAGTGACGTTATCTCGATTTTCAAAATCAAGGTCGCTGATAAGAGTGATAGTTATTGGGCTTGCGGCGGTCGCGATAGTGGTGTTGTTTTTATCGAGATATGTGGCGTTGGTAGTGACTTTGATAGTATTTTCTTTGCTAGCCTCAAAGTCAAAATCACGTGTGTCTTTGATAGGCAGAGTTACGTCAAAAGTGACCGTGCTGTTTGGTTGAATTTGGGAGAGTGCTGGAATTTGTTTGCCGGTCCAGGTGACAGTACCACGTCGGATGGTGTCGCTAATTTGTTCGCCGACAATCACACCGTCGTGTTTATCGATAATTTGTCCCCAGCTAAGAGCGCTGGTTCGTTTGACTGATGGAGCGTCAAAAACGATGCTGATGGTGGCATTTTTCATCACATCTGGTGAGGTGTTTTTGAGGTTGACGGTGATAGCTAATTTTTCGCCAGGATGCGAATCAAAATCTTCGGTTGTGCCATTGATAGCAGTGGCAAAAGGAATGGTGTTTTTGGCAATTTCTGGAGTAATCTCAGTGTGGGCGACAGCAAAGAGCTGGTTGGAAGTTGGGATAGAAACGTAAAGATTGGCTTTGATGGTGCTTGTGACAGAGCTGTCTTTGAAGCGACCGCGTAAGCTAAAGAGTGGGCGAGGGGATGAAGTGGTGAAAACAACATTCCAGCGACCGTTTTTATCGAGGGCTGGCGATGATGAGGCGATTTGGAAGTTACTTGGAACGACTGGTACGAGCAGTAATGGACCCTTCCAGTCGGTGTCTGATTCCACAGCAAAACTATAGGCAGCGTCTACTCCAATTGAGGCTTTGTCTGGTCCTGACATAGTGAGTGATAGTGGAGAGTCGCCAATAACGACGTTTTTAGCGCTGATTTTTTGTAATTCAGAATTAAAATTGGTTGGGGTGTAATTTAAGAAAGCGCGCCAGGATTTTTGTTCATCAGGTGTGCCATAAAATTTACCAGTGATAAGTAATTCAGCGTTTTTCCCAGCAGAGAGGTCGGCTAATTTCCACTCGTTTCGTCCAGCGTTAGAGGTTGG
Source organism: uncultured Gammaproteobacteria bacterium (assembly GCA_964442985.1). Lineage (GTDB taxonomy): Bacteria > Patescibacteriota > Patescibacteriia > Magasanikbacterales > GWA2-37-8 > 2-02-FULL-45-10. The sequence goes on along the minus strand of CAYUBH010000020.1, from coordinate 5,068 downwards.
ATAGGAACTGGTGATGAAATAAAAACCTTCTGGGTAATAGACGTTGAGTGTGAGTTTGGTAAGACCAACCGCCCCGTCGTTTCCATAGACGAGTTTAAAAGTAGTGGTCGCTCCGAGTGGAACAGTGTTTGGTCCGTCAAAAGTGAGGCTAACCTGATCGCGGGAAGTATCACTGTTTGGTAAAAAGAAGAACCCGGCCCAAGCCAATACGGCCCCGACGATACCAACCAAAAAAATGAAGGTGAAAAAACGAGCAAAAGAACCGCTTCGTTGTATAGTCATGCGTTGCATATTAGGAATTTCACCGTCGTCATCTTGGTAAATAGCAGCTATGGTGTGATCGATATTCTTTTCACTATAGATGTCTTTACTATCTTCAGAAGAAGCTCTTTTTTTGGTAAAACGATGGTGTGGTTTTTTTTCGTCAGACGGGGTTTCAGAAGTGGAGGAGTTTTTATGATAGGCCATACAAATAAATAACCCTAATAATGAACGGGCAACGCTTTAACGCTGCATCACCAAACTCCACACCGTATCTTTGGTGAGGTTGGTTGGGGCAATACGGGCGCCATTGGTGGCCAGTGTCATATTCTCGCCTTCTTGCCAATACGGGTGCCAGTCGCTAGTGAAAATAATTTGACTATCAAAAGTTGATGCCGATCCAGACTGTCGTTGAGCGATAAGCTGATAGCGGGCGACTGGATTAGTGAGCGGGGCAACGACTTTTTCCCAGGCGGTTTTTTGCTCAATAATCGGGCGAATTTTGAATGGTAGGCGATAGGTGAAGCTGACCGTGCTTTCACTGCCCGGCTCAGTAATAACCCAGTTGCCAAAAGCTGTTTTACCAAGCTCATTGGTCACTCTCGTGCCAGTGTCACTGTCGATCGATTGCTCGTCTTCAACGGCGATGAGCAAAGTGTCTTTTTCAGCCCATTTTGATGGGGCGCGGAAAGCTTTTTCGTCGGGCCACATAAAACCACTGGCGCTGAGAAGAGAGCTGCCTTCGGGGACGTATAAACGCAAGTAGTTAATATTGGTGGTGCCGTAGAGTTTTTCGCCTTTGGTACCAGTATGACGGCGAGTAATGGTGACGGTGTTGGTGATAGTGCCATCTCCTGCAATTACTGACTGGTGACTCACTGTTTGGGTAATGTTAGCGTCACTTTTTTCACCCTGAATATTGGTGTTGACGACCATAACATAATCTTGATTTTTGTTGGTGGCGACTAGTTCGCCCGACCAGCCAAGATTTTTGATAGTGTTTTGAACTTCGCCGTCGGTAAAATAGGCTTGGATTTCTTTTTGTTCCAACGCTTCCTGAAGTTCGGTCAAAAGAGGGATGATTTGAGCGGTGTTAGCAGTACTTATTTGTTTGACGAGCCCAGGAGCTAGATCAGCAATGATTTGTTTTGGTTTGTTAATTTGTTTTTCTGGACCTTCTTCCACAATTTTTTGGATAGTCGCGAGAGCGGTGTCGCTATACAAGGTTACTGCCCGTTTTTCATCCGTAATTGGGCCCATAATACTGAGTAGTCGTTCCAAAACAGAGGCGTTGATAGCGATAACCCCATCAACACTTTCGCCAAGGCTGTTGCGATAGAACCACATTATTTTTTCAGCACTCACTGGGAAACTTGGAAACCAGTTGGCATCTTGGAACTCCCAGCGTTTGTTGGAGAGAAGGAGTGGTGTTGGCGGTTCGACAATTTTTCGTAGCTGTCCCTGGAGGTCGTAGGTGCCGCCTGGGGGAATAGTCATTTTGGTAATCGTTCCGTCTTTGATAGTGAGAACAGCAAAACTACCCATAAAACCGCCGGTTGGACGAAGTTCGGCTGGGTTTTGGAAAACAATGATATAGCGACGAGTGCCTTTGGTGCCAAAAATATCTAAAAATGATGAGCCGACACTGTCGATTGTTTTAAAATCACTAAGCACACTGCCCATGAGGCGACGAAAATCCCCAAACTGCGCCTGATATTCTACGGGGAGTGTTTTTGGGTCTACCTCGGCTAAGTTTTGAGCAGCCTTTTCGTAGTTGGGAATGGCGAGGTGGAGATTTCCGATAACGGTTTGTAAATGATTGGAAAAACCACCAGTAGTAGCGTCTTTTTTGAGACCTTGTAGCAGATAGCTATTGCCAACGGTAATTTCTTGGCCGGCTAAAAGAATTTTTTGTCGGCTTTCGAGCGATCCGCCAACGGTCGGAATAATACTTGTGAGTGTTTCAATAAAACGATGATCGTTCAAGGCGCTGAGGGCGGTGTTGAATTTGCCAAGAGCTTTGGCAGTGGCGAGTTCAGCTCGTGAAAAATCAGCTTGTTTGAGAGCAATAGTAGAGTCTTGGAGTGCCAAAAAGGCTTCGCTCGAATCTTTGATAACTGACGCTTTGGTACTCAAAAGATCTTGGTAATAGCCATAGGCTGGCCCGGGAATACTGACGAGCATGACGAGGAGTGTGCTGGCAGCAACCAAGCGTTTGCCCCCAGGAAGCATGCCAGTAAGGCTGTGTAATCTGTCAGTAAAAGACGGTTTTGTTTCAAGACGGACCTCTTGGTTAAAGCTGACAGTAGTTGGTCGAGGAGAAGTTTTTTGGAGTTCTACAGAAAAAACCGTTTCGTCCGATTGAGCAGGCTTTGAAGTTATTTTTTTGAGCCATGAGTGAATTATTCCTGTTTTTTCAGTGACACTCGTGTCTAATAATGAAATTGGTAATGTTGTTATCGGCGGGAGAGTAGTCGCTTCTTCAACAGGCGTTTGGTGATAGGTGTGATAGAGCGAAGTAGTATCTTCTGGAGAGGCGGCTACGGTTTTTTTCCAGGTGTGTTCGTTTTTGGAACGTAAATTCACTACGTGTGGCGAGTGTTCTGGGCGGGAATCAACATGATGAACAAACATTTTTAGGTGTCCGGACGGTTTCGGGGTAGGTGAGACGGTCGGGGTAGTTTTTTTTACGACAGTAATAACTGGTTCAGTTTTTTGAACACGCGGTGGTTGGGAGATGGTTTTTTGTAGGGTTGCTACAACAGCGCTGAGAGGAGCGGTACAGCGAGCGCGATTGTGGCCGGGTTTATTACAACCCTTACAGCGTCGTAATTGGACTCTTCTATGAGCAGATGACATGGGTCACACGATTAATGCTGACAAGCGAAACAAAAAATGTGTTCACCCTTATAGTATACACTATTTTACTGTTTTTCGTAACCTATTTAGAGGGGTTGGTTATCCACCGCTTGATGATAGAGAACAAGGGTTTTTTGGGCAAGGTCGCGAGCTTGATAGCTGGTCGCGATTTGAGCGCCTTTTTCTTGTAGTTTTTGACGAGTTGGTTCGTCGGTGAGCCCTTGAAATAAGGCCAAAACGATAGAATTGGTGTTTTTTGGATCAAAGTAAAGAGCCCCGTCTTGAAGTACCTCAGGTAGGCAGGTGGCGTTGGAAGATGCCACTGGTAGGTGGTAGGTCATCGCCTCGAGCGCTGGTAGGGCATAGCCCTCGTAGAGGCTGGGGAGCACATAGAGACGGCTTTTTTGGTAGAGTGTCGGCAATTCTGTGTCAGGAACAAAATTGGTATACACCAGACCTTGGCAGGCACGAGCCGTCTCGCTTTTGAGCAGTCGGCGATAGAAAAAGTTTTCTTTTCCCACCAAAACGAGCTGGTAGTCGGTACCGTATTTTTTTTCAAAAAGTGCCCAAGCAGTAAGCAACCCTTCAAGGTTTTTGTGTGGATAGCTCACGCCAACATAGAGGACAAATGGTTTGGTAATGCCGTAGTGGACCAATGGCTTGGGTGTTGTTTTGGTGAAAAGAGTGGCAGCTTGTCTGGTAATATGGATTTTTTCTCCAGCAATAGCTAATGTTTTGATGATGTCTTGTTTGGTATAATCACTTGGCGCAATAATAAGGCGAGATGCAGCGGCAGCGTGGCGTAAGACACGTTTAAAAACCCAGTTTTTAAACGCATAGGTAATTGGTCCGAGGGTACTCGCTTCGCGGGTAGGGAAGTGGAGGAGGAGTAAGTCGTGGATAGTAACAACGAATGGTTTGTTGTAATAGAGAGGGACGTTCCAATGTGGAAAATGCATCACGTCAACTTTTGATTTGGCGATAATGGCAGGAAGAAGTACTTGTTCGCGCCAACCATACCAGGGGATATCAGCAAGGACTTTGGTGATATTTTTATGAGTTGGTGTATAGGCGTTGAAGTTATCGCGACGTAAAAAAACAACCACCTCTTCGTCGGTGAGCTGTTGTTCTAGATGGATAAGTAGTTGCTCGATGTAGCGCCCCAAACCACCTTGGGCTGAGCCGTACAAACGAGCGTCAATTCCAATACGCATACGTTCTATCCGTAAGTATGCCAGAAGCATCTCTACTTGGCTAGCCCGGCGAGCCGTTAGGCCATTTTTATTGACAAATTAGCCAAAATATGGTAGTTTATCCACCTCGCTTATGATTGTGTTTTTTTCAAAAAGCGAGTATACTAAGGATAGCTTTTTATGATGTATTTTAGCCAATTATTGCGCCTGAAAGTGCGAGATAGTGCTGATACGGTTGTCGGGCGTCTAAAAGACATTTTAATTGATCCTAAGCCAGGTCGGTATGCCCCGCTCCTGTTTTTAGTTGTAGCCACTCGTCGTGGAGATAGCTATATTCCATTTTCGTTTGTAGCTAATCTTGGTAATGCTGAGATTACTCTCAAAAATCCAGAGCACGCTATTCCTAAAACAGCTCCAAGTGAAGAGTATGTTTTTTTGGATAGAGATATTATTGATGAGCAGATTGTGGATATTGATGGTGCTCGGGTGGTTCGAGTGAATGATTTAAAGTTGGGAGTATTTCGCGATCAGATGTCGGTCTTAGGTATCGATGTTAGTTTCAAAGCAATTTTGCGTCGTTTGGGTGTTGATCTGCTCGATGTCTTTGATTTTTTCAAAGTTAATTTGATTGATTGGCGTAAAGCTCAACGAGTAAAAGGGGCCTTGCGAGTTGATTCATTGTCTAATGATTTAATTCGACTGCACCCGGCTGATTTGGCTAATATTGTGGAAGACTTAAGCGCTAAACATGGTGC
>CAYUBH010000019.1:12182-13606 GCA_964442985.1 uncultured Gammaproteobacteria bacterium | reverse complement strand
CAACAGGTCATTGGTTCAAATCCAATCCCCTCAACTAATAACAAAACCACCCATATGGGTGGTTTTGTTATTAAATGAATGGAGATTGGATTTGAACCAGGGAAGGGAGAAACCGTGAGGTTTCTCTTACTGAGGAAAGGCTCAGGAAAACCCGAACGGTTTTCCTGAGAGGGCGAACGAAGTGAGTCCGATTCAAATCCATAAATCCCCGCACAGAACAGTATTGAGAAACCCGAAAGGTTTCTCAAAGGAGGAGCGAAGCGACGACATCCAATCCCCTTAATGTAATACAGGACAAACCAAGTGAACCTGACTCAAATCCACAAATCCCAGCAACTAATTCTTCGTCAACTCCTCGCGATAGTGATGCTCGTACATTTCCCAGAATGATTGGAAGAGGGCGGCGATAATCGGCCCCATCACAAAACCAGACACTCCAAAGAAGGCGATACCACCGAGTGTGGAGAAAAGAATGATAATTGGATGCATGTGGAGATCTTGGCCAACCAGAATTGGGCGCAGGAAATTATCAATGAGACTGATAAATGCCGCACCGACTAAAATGAGAATAGCGGATTTAATATTCCCCATAAGAAGCATGGCGATGCCAACTGGGAAGAGCACGATAAACGAGCTAGTGGCTGGAATAACCGACAAGATCATCATAATGATACTCCAGATAAAGGCTCCAGGAATGCCAGTAATGGCAAATAAAATACCACCAAGCGCCCCTTGAAGAACACCGATAACCAAGGTGCTTTTAATAGCTGCCTGAGCTGTGGCGGTAAATTTTTTATAGAGCATCATTTCGTAGCGATCGCCGAGAGGCAACAGGTACATAATTTTTTTGAGCATCTCTTCGCCATCTTTGAGGAAGTAAAACAGGGTATAGAGCATGATGACAAACATCACCATGAAAATAAGCGAGTTCTGGGTGAGAGCAGTGATAGCGGTGATGCTAAACGTGGCCACAGCTTGGCTCGCTTCAGCTACTTTTTGAACAAGGGTATCTGAATTAATTGGTAGCTCAGAGAAAAGTCGGTGATTATTAATATATGCCCCGGCATCTTTTACAAAAGCAATAATTGAATTTTGGTTATCAGTCAGTGCTTTGTATAAATCTTTTGATTCGTTCACCAGAAGGACAGAAGCGATAGTCAAAGGAATAAGAATCATGACTGTCACGATACCAATGGTGATAAGCGAGCTAACACTACGATTTTTAATTTTATGGTTGATTCGTTTGAAAGCTGGATAAAATAGCGCCGCCACCACCGCTGCCCAAAAAATTGGGTAGGCAAACGGGCGAAGAAGAGCGAGGAGCATCGCGGTGACCGACAACAAAATGCCTAAAAATAGATAATTGCGGAGTTTGGTAAAATCCATACGAGAAAGGTTAAGATGGGGGTACTATAGCAAATCTA
>CAYUBH010000019.1:0-12082 GCA_964442985.1 uncultured Gammaproteobacteria bacterium | reverse complement strand
GCGTCGGAAGCATAGACCCACAAGGCTTCGCGTTGGCGATCGATGGCTAAAATAATATGACCAAAGACCATGCCAAAACAAATCCCGACAATACACAGACTGAGCCAACGAAGCATCGTACCCGCTTCGGCAAAACTTTCGCCGGCGGTGAAGCGCATGATAGGGTCGGCTAAGACAAAAATACCAGCGAGCATAGGGAAAATGAGCATGGTGAGGACGTTGAAGCCGAGCTCAGCTCGCTCTTTAAAGAGTTGTTTGTCACCGCGTGCCCAAGCAAAGGTAATAAGGGGCATAATCATACCCATCACAATCGCGGCGATCTGAATGACTACGTCGATGACTCGATAGGCGGCGCCATAGAGACCGACTTCAGTTTGTGAAACAAACAGCGGAAGAATAACCCGGTCGCCTTGAAGATAAAAAGCGTTAAAAATAATCGATAAGGCTGTTGGCCACATTTTATGAAAAAGTGCTTTAGAGATAGCGCGGTCGAGTGAGAAAGATAGCGCCGGCATTCGAGAGAATAGGAAGAGCGTCGAGATAATCGAGGCTAGCGTTATTGATGTCATCATTACGAAAAAGCCACTACGAGTGTAGGACGCGATGGCGACGCCGCAGACCAGAAGTAGACGCGCGAGAATATCGGCAAAAGTCGGAACGCGCATTTGGAGGCGTTCGCGATAGTAGCCTAGGCAGATTTGCTGAAGCGTGAGGGCGAAAAATGATGCTGAGATAATCCCCACCGCTAATTTAATTTCTGTTGGGTAAGGGAAAAGTAAAAAGACCAGTGGAGCCAGGCCTTGAATAACCACCGCCGTAATAAGTCGCCAAGTGAAGAGCGTGTTAAGCAGTTTGGCGCGATCAAACCTTGTTTCGGCGAGCATGTTGGAAGTGGTCACTGTAAAGCCGAAGTCGCTAATAATTCCAACAAATTGCAAAAAACCGCTGGCAGTAATATACCAACCAAATTGGGTCGCCCCAAGCGTGCGGGTCATGATAGCAATCGCCACAAAACCAAGCACGGTACTAAGGCTTTTACCAACAATTTGAAGAATCGTGCTATGCGCTAAGGCGCGATGGAGTGACATACACAAACATTTTACTCTCGGCCGAGGGTGTTGCGCTAGCGACTATTTTGATATTTTTTATCTTCGACAGATAGATCAAGAATGGCCTGGCGCAACATTTCTGGGCGAGCAATATGTGGGAAGGTGAACCGCTCTACAGCACTGGCTGTTTGAATACGCAAAGTGCCATAGTGAAAAAACGAAGGGAAAAATCCATGTACATCAGAGGTGACATCTTGAACATTGCATAAATCAAGCTCCGATACGGTGCGAGCAAACAAGCCCTGCTGGTCAATTTTAAGCAAACGGTCATTGGTGACAATCAAAAGATCAAGATAAAAAGTGACAAAATAAGTATAGAGAAATAATCCGATAGATAGATAGTAGGCGCTGGTGAGAACAATAACCAAAGGAAGGGTGTAGGAGCCGGTCAAAAGATCGGGTGAAACTGCCTGGAGAAGAAAACGTACACCTAGAGGGGCGAGAGCTAACAGTATAAAAAGTAATAGTACCGGCACAAGAGTAATCGGGTGTCGGCGTACTTGGTACTCAATCTTTTCGTATGACTTTTGGTGGATGAAAGACGAAAGGTGCATACATTTAGAAGTTAGTTTGCCCACCAAGACCGGTGAAGAGGGCTATCCAGTCGTTGTTCCAAATAGTCACCGGCTGAGTCCAATCAATGCCAGCAAGCTGGCTCAGGGTGAGGCTAAAAATAATCAGAGAGTAGGCGGCAAATAAAAAGGTGGCAACAATACTCGCTCCAGTGAAGGTGCCGGTTTTGATGAGATGTCCAACATTAACGATAGCAAAAATGGCAGCGGTTAGTAAAAAAATACCGAAAACAATAAGGAGGATGTACAAAGGAATGGTAATCATAGATGAGAATAGTGTAACAGAAAAAAGGGATTTCGCAAAGTTGCCTTAGGGGTAATCTGGGTGTTACACTGTTTGTCTATGGTCATAGAAACACCGATTCCACACATTGTCAGACGCTCTGCCAAAAGCCGTCGGATGAGTATTAGTGTTCGCGCAGGTGGCGAAGTAGTTTTGTCATTGCCACATTTTGTACCACTCCATATTGGGCATTCATTTTTATATAGTCGGTTGGCCTGGGTCACTCGGGCTATTCTGCGAGCTCGTCGTCGGCCAACAGCACTAGCCCCACTCACCAAAGCAGAGTATAGCAGTCTTCGGAAAACAGCTCTTCAGTTAGTTCAAAAACAGCTTGAAATCAGTAATCAAGCCTACGGCTTTAGCTATCGCCGAGTAAGTATTCGCAATCAATCAACTCGTTGGGGAAGCTGTTCAACTCGAAAAACCTTAAGTTTTAATGTTCGCCTGGCTCTGATAGATCCGCTTCTAGCAGAATATGTCGTAGTGCACGAACTGTGTCATCTGAAAGAAATGAACCATAGCACCGCCTTTTGGGCGCTGGTGGGAAAAACTATCCCAGACTATAAGGTTCGCCGGCGGGCGCTCAAAGCACTACATTTAGGTTAAACAACAACGCCAACCGGGATGTAAGCGGTTGGCGTTTGGCTTTTGGATCTAAGCAGATTGTAACGACCTACTTGAACACGCCTAGTATACGCAACTCAGTTGCGTTTGTCAAGAGTCTGTCTGGGGATATAAAAACGACCGCACAAGCGGTCATTTTTTGTATAGGTAAGCAGTTTATTTTTTGTGGATAAGCTGGGCAATATATTTGGCCAGCATATCAAATTCAATAGTTACAGCGTCGCCAGCTTTTTTACGCCCCCACGTGGTGTTTTCAAGAGTGAAGGGGAGTAGTTTTACTTGAAATGTCTTGCCTGAGACTTTGGTAATGGTGAGACTAATGCCATCGAGTGCCACCGAGCCTTTTTCAGCGACAAATCGAGCCTGCGAGGCCTTAGGAAGGGCGATGGTGAAGACTTTGGAAGTACCTTCGCTCGCGATAGAAACAATTTTTCCAGCAGTGTCAGCATGACCTTGTACCATATGTCCGCTTAAACGATCGCCAAGACGAAGTGATTGCTCGAGATTCACCAGGTCACCAGCTTTGGTGTGGCCGATAGCGCTCCGCACTAGTGATTCGGGCATATATTCAAAGACCAAGCGACTCGTGCCAGAGACAACAGTGGAGCAGACACCGCTAATAGCGATACTTTCTCCTCGGTAGGTTTTCCAGCCACGTGGGCGAGCGAGTGTGAGTGTCATTCCACCAGCTTTTTTTTCAACAGACAGCACGCGCCCAACGGCAGAAATAATTCCAGTGAACATACTTTAGAGAACAAAATCTTTTCGGAGTCGGCGGAGGGTGTACATGCCAAAAGTGAAAAGGGTAAATGAAGTGAGGGCTGAAAGAAGACAAAATTGGCACCAAGCTTCTATAATTTGCCATTGAACAATAACAAAATAGAGGGACGCTACCAAGCCAATAGTAGTGGCGCGAGCGGTGAGAACAAGTATGTCTCGGCGTTTGGTGTCGAGGTAAGCTGTCATGCCAACGAGAATAGCTAAATAGTAGACAGCACCGAGCAAAGCAACTGGAACAGAGCCGAGTGTGGAAAATGAGCTCGTGAGAACTGTGTCGCAGCCCTTCACTACACTACATGGGGGGATGGTGCCGCGGAGATGGTTTAGGGTGAGATACGTTGAATCAAGTAGTCCAATCAGGGCAACTACAAAAAAACCAATAATAAGTAGATTACTCACCAAGCGCGGATTTGATGGCGAGTTCGAGGTCTCCATAGGACGATAGGTTAGTGAGTTTTGAACCGTTCAGATAAAAGGTTGGAGTAGCATCGACGTTGGCTCGGTTGCCGCTGGCAATATCGTCATTCACTGATTTTTTTGCATCAGAGCTATCGACATCTTTTTTAAACTGTTCGATATTCAAACCAAGCGTAGTGGCATATTGAATGAAAATAACCATTGGGTCACGACTGCCGCTCCAGGTGGCTTGACCTTCAAACAATAAGTCGTGCATTTCCCAAAATTTACTTTGTTTACCAGCTGATTCAGCAACGCGCGAAGCAAGATCAGCGTGTTCGTGTTGAGGAAGAGGGAAATGGCGGAAAACAACCGTGAGGCGGTTGCCATAGGTTTTTTTAATCTCTTTAAGGAGGGTGTGGTAGCTCGCACACGCCGGACACTGAAAGTCGGCGTATTCAACCAAGGTATTTTTGGCCATGAGGTTGCCAGTGACCCAATCGCTAGCTGAAACTGGGTCAATAAGAGAGCCGGCGGAAGATTGGCCAACTGGTTTGGAACTTAAAACAGCCAAGCCCCAGATCATAGCGATGAGCCCTAGGCCTAACCCTCCCCAAATAAGCAGTCGTTGCATAGAAGATTAGATTATTGAGCAAGTGCCTGGTCGACAGCTTGTTTGAAAACACTATATGGTTGAGCGCCGCTCACCAAAACACCATTTACAAAAGTAGCCGGTGTTCCTTGTACTCCAAGAGCAACGCCAGCTTGGTAGTCGGCAGCTACTTTGGCAGCATATTTTCCGCTAGCAAGACATGAGTCGTAGGCACTGGTATTGAGTTTAAGGTCACGCCCCCACTGTGTGAGAGCTTCGAGACTCAGAGTGTCTTGGTGGGCAAAGGCGTAGTCATGAAACTCCCAAAACTTACCTTGTTCAGCAGCACATTCCGAAGCTTCGGCAGCTTTTTGAGCAAAAGGATGGAAGCTTAGAGGGAAGTGTTTATATTCAAGGTTAACTTTGTCGCCGTAATCAGCCAAAATTTGTTTAATAGTTGGCAACGCTCGTTCACAAAACGGACATTGGAAATCGGAATATTCAACCAAGGTAACTTTAGCATTTTTATTACCAAGAATGTGGCGGTCTTCGGTGGTAATGCCAATCGAGCGAACGACCATGACGAGGCCGGCAATCAATGCGCCGGCGATGAGTGGGGCGAGAAAACCACCGAGAAGAAGTTGTTTAGTAGAGTAGTTTTTGGTCATACAAACGTATGCTAGAAATAGATAAATAAAATACTGTCTTTTCAGTATAACACATCGCGTTGAGAGGGCAAGGGGTGGAATAAAAACACCCCCAGCTGAGCCGGAGGTGTTTTGAGCTTATGTTATTCAAGTGGTGGAGGGAGCTCTTCATCGGTTGGGGCGCCAGCATCTGGGGCCTCTTCTTCTGGAGGAAGTTCGCCTTTTTCTACGACCTCGAGCACTTGTTTGCGGATGCGCTCCAAAAGTTTTGGATTATCACGTAAGAATTTCTTAGCCGCTTCGCGACCAACACCAAGTTTTTCTTCGCCGTAGATGTAGGAATTGCCTTTTTTATCGATCACGCGGAGATTGGTGGCCGTGTCGAGCACATCGCCCGAGACAGAGATACCCTCGTTGTACATGATATCAAATTCACAGGTGCGGAACGGAGCAGCGACTTTGTTTTTGACGATTTTAACTTTTACGCGGTTGCCGATAATTTTATCACCCTGTTTAATTTGGGCAGCGCGACGAATTTCGATGCGCACTGAGGAGTAAAATTTGAGTGCCACACCGCCAGTGGTAGTTTCTGGGTTGCCAAAAACGATGCCGATCTTCATGCGAGTCTGGTTGATGAAGAGGACGATTGTTTTGGATTTACTAACAATACCAGTGAGCTTACGGAGGGCTTGGCTCATCAAGCGAGCCTGGAGACCCATATGGGCGTCACCCATTTCGCCTTCGATTTCAGCTTTTGGCACGAGAGCAGCTACCGAATCGATAACGACAATATCAACAGCATTGGAGCGCACGAGCGTCTCAACGATTTCGAGCGCCTGCTCGCCGGTATCTGGCTGAGAGATGAGCAGTTCATCAACGTGTACGCCGATTTTGCGAGCGTAATCCGGGTCGAGTGCATGTTCAGCGTCGACATAGGCAGCGATACCGCCTGATTTTTGGACTTCAGCGACGATGTGTTGAGCTAAAGTAGTTTTACCGCTGGCTTCTGGGCCATAGACTTCAATTACGCGACCTCGTGGTACACCACCCACACCAAGTGCGATATCAAGCGATAGACTACTGGTGGAAACAGTGTCCACCTCCATGGTTTTGGCTTCACCAAACTTCATGATAGCGCCGTCCCCAAAACGACTTTTGATCTGATCGATGGCACTTTCCGCGGCCTTCAAGCGGTGTCGAACCTCCTCGTTCATCTGTGTCTTAGCCATACCCAAGATATTACTCTGAATAAAAATAATGAATAAACAGTATGCTACACCACCCTAGATAAAGAAAAAATAAAGTCGCTACTACTGAATAGGCATTTTTTCTCCATTCACCGCTGTGGCATTTTGTTTAACCACTATATGACGAGTTATCGCTGTGGTTTTTCCGTGCTTCTTCGTTGCTAAGATAGTAATCGTATTCAGGCCCGTCGTCAAATCAACTTTGGTTTCAAAGTGTCCTTGTTCGTTGACCATAATATCTTGACCGTTGACGGTAAGGCGGGTTTCTTTCTCAGTTTCGCCCTGGAGAGTGACCGCTGGTTGGTTGTAGACGAGCCCTTCTTCAGGAGCATAGACAGCGAGAAATGGTGGCTCAACAATACCTTTGACCTGCCACATGAGATAGACGACAAACAAGCTTGTCAAAGCAATCACGGCGGAGTTGCGAACAAAAATAGAGATAGAAGCAAAAGGAAAGAGGCGTACACCGCGTGAAGGATGTTTGGTGTGAACGTCATCAAGACCGTCTTCGCAGGTGAGCTGAGCCAAACAGGCTTCGGGAGACAAATCGACAGCTAAAGCAAACTCTTTGATATAGGCAAAACGGTGCGCTTTGGCTTTGGGAAGGGCTTGAAAGTCACCAGCTTCAATCGCGGTGATATATTTGAGCGGGAGACGAGTTTCCGAAGCGATATCACTTAATGATTTCTGTTTTTTTTCTCGAGCAACACGAAACTGTGTACCGAGGCACACAGTTTTATCAATTTTTTTGTAGCAGAAAACAGTCATACATTACGACAAGCAATTGTTAGCGCACCACTTCTTCTTCAGTTTCTTCCTCTTCGTCTTCTGACTCTTCTTCATCCTCGTTGGAAGATTCCTCTTCTTCAGTTTCTTCTTCTGTATCTTTGGATGGTGGGTTTAAGATGGTACCACCAGCGTCCATAGTTTGTTCATCGTCGGATAATTCCTGTTCAACTGGACGTAAATGTTCAGTGAAAATTTCGCGTGGTTTAGCGCCGTCAGCTGGCCCTACTATACCAGCTTCCTCTAGCTCGTCAAGCAAACGAGCGGCGCGAGCGTAGCCAACTTTCATGCGACGCTGGAGGAGCGAAGCCGAAGCTTTGCCAGATTCAATCACTACTCGTTTAGCTTCTTCAAACATCGGATCTTGGTCGTCGTTGGTAGCAAACATATTAAGACTACCTTGGGTGCCACCGCCACCTTTGGAAACGATAGTATCGTCATACTGTGGAGGCTCATCACCTTTGAGGAAGTTGATAACCTCTTTCATTTCTTCTTCAGAAACATACGCACCTTGGAAACGTTTTGGTTTGGATAATTCAGAGGTGAGATACAACATATCACCGCGACCAAGTAATTTTTCGGCGCCAGGACCGTCAAGGATGGTGCGTGAGTCGATCACTGATGCCACCGAGAAAGCGATACGGCCTGGGATGTTGGCTTTCATAAGACCAGTAATAACCTCCACGCTTGGGCGTTGAGTGGCAACGATAAGATGAATACCAACCGCGCGCGACATTTGAGCGAGACGAATAATGCCAGCTTCCACTTCTGATGCGGCGGTAGCCATAAGATCGGCCAATTCATCGATGATAAAGACGATGTAGGGGAGTTTGTCAGTCGCTGTTTTGTTATATGAGCCAATATCGCGTTTGCCAGCGGCGGCCAACACATCAAAACGACGTTCCATTTCGGTAATTGTCCATTTGAGTGCGTTCACTGTTTTGGCTGAGTCGGTGATAACTGGTGTGAGGAGGTGGGGGATACCGTTGTAGAGAGTGAGCTCCACACGTTTTGGGTCAACCATGATGAAACGCAAGGTCTCAGGAGTGTTTTGGTAGAGCAAGCTCAAAATAATCGTATTCATACAGACGGTTTTACCAGAACCAGTCGTACCAGCGACCAACAGGTGAGGCATTTTTGGTAAATCGCCCATGTAGACATTGCCGGCAACATCTTTGCCGATAGCAATCTGCATATTGTGGTCGCGATTTTTAAACTGGGCACTTTCCAGCAACTCGCGCAAGCTAACCATGGCTACTTTTTGGTTAGGAACTTCAATACCAACCAGTGATTGGCCAGGAATAGGGGCTTCAATACGAATTGGGTGAGCAGCTAATGCTAAAGCAATGTCGTTACTAAGGGCAGTAATGCGAGTTAATTTCACACCCTTGGATGGTTTGAGAGAATACTGGGTGACCGTTGGGCCAACGCGCACTTCGCCCATATCAACTTCAATACCAAAGTTCTGCAAGGTGTCTCGAATAACTTCGGCAATGCTTTGAATATCACCACTCGTTGGTTTACTTTTATTTTGGACGAGCAAATCAGTTGTCGGTAGTTCAAAATTAGAAAAGTCTGGTTTGGACACCGTCATTTTTTCTTCCTCAGCCTCTGGCGCCTCTTCGGTTTCTTCTTTTTGAACCTCTTGCTTCTTCACTACTGTTCGATGTTGGAAAACCGGAGCGTCATCCTCCTCTTCTTCAACTTCCGGCTCCTCTTCGTCCTCATCAGTCTCTTCGTCTTCGGTGCGAGAAGCTTGATAGTCGCCTTTGATAGTCACATTACCAGAAGATTTTTTCTTGAAAATGCTAGCTAGGAACGAGCCGATACCAGCAAAAAGCTGTTTATGCAGATTAACGATGCGCGACAGTGAGGTATTGAATAAGAAAATAATAGAAACAAGGAGTAAGCCGATAAGCACAATCAGACTGCCCCAGTAGCCAGCATAGAGCGCGCCAGGGTAGCTGAGTGCTAGCCCCGCCAAACCGCCACCGTAGCCCTGCATAGCCAAGGTATACATCTCAGCGACCGGTTTTTGGAGATGAATCAAGCCATTGAAACTGAGAAAAAAGAGAATAGCGCCGATGATGTGGGTGGGGCGGTATTCGTATTCTAAATCTTTGATGATGGTGACCGCTATCATGAGGATGATAAACGGAAAAACATAGCGAACCTGCCCAAAAGTGAGGGCCAGAAGGGAATCGATGAACTGTCCAACCACACCAGCCATGGAGAAAAAGCTGAGGATAGACAAAGCGCCAATTATGAATAATAAAATCGAGATGAGCCCTCGACTTATTTCCGGGTTGAGATTGACTCTCTCAGAGAGAGAAGGTTGAGATAATCGTTTTCGAGACATAGTACCGATTAGTATAGCATAATAACGAGAAAAATAAAAAATCCGCCTGGCTGGCGGAAGTATTTTTTTCGTCCACTCCACTGCGAGTAGAACTGTAGGTACCAAATGACGCACCAAATCTAGAAAACGCTACCCCGTTAACGCATGAAACATGGTTAGGGGTAAGAGAGAGATTGTTTTTTAGAATCTGATCCGGTTGGAACATCAGTGCTATCGCAGTGGAGTAGAAAAAAAGTAAAGAACATTTTTTTGATGTACTCATTTTAATTTTAGTGCAGAGTAGTGTCAAGCGCACTTTCGGTGTATAAGTTTTTATTGCAACTCATTTGCGTATAAAAAGCTAGCGAACTCATTGGTATAAAAATAAGTAACACCGATGTGCCAGATACTTTTTCAGAAGTGGTGCCCCAAGCTCTAAAAAGGGGCGAAGCAGATGTTCTGATCGGGCGGTTTTGAGTGAAGTAGAGCCTGCTTAAAAAATAGTGGGAGCAAGTAGCGCTGTGGATAGAAAAAGAGCGGAGGAAGCAGGAAAAATACTTTTTGGCTAACATAAGCCATTTACAGAGCGTTGCTTGACTTTTTTTGTACACAGTCCTTTATTTGACAAAAAGCCTCATTTTAAGTAAAATCCAACTACTTTCAATCTAACAGCAGTCAGCATTCGCTCATTTTGGCTAAGATAAGCTAAAAGAGGCGATAGCATCTCGCGTTGTTTTACACCAACGCAAGGTAACCAATCCTTACCATGTCAAAATTGCTGTCAATTACGCTCTTTTTCGCTCAGAATAGAGCTAAATAACAAAAAGTCTTCCCACGAAGATGTTTTTTTGTTGTCAGCGAGTCTTTTTAAGGGGTATGACTGGTACCTGAGAGAAGCCAGATTGAAGTCCTTTTTAAAAAATTTAAGCATTTTGTAACCGCCCTATGCCTATTTTCAAGCATCAAAAGGTCAAAAGCGAAGAGCGCAAGTTTTTGAGCGAGGTTAAGCCTGTGCCAGAAACTGATCTCATCGAGATTCAAAAAAATTCCTATGCCTGGTTTT
Organism: uncultured Gammaproteobacteria bacterium; assembly: GCA_964442985.1. Classification (GTDB taxonomy): domain Bacteria; phylum Patescibacteriota; class Patescibacteriia; order Magasanikbacterales; family GWA2-37-8; genus 2-02-FULL-45-10. Next base: position 1,645 of record CAYUBH010000019.1, on the reverse strand, counting down.
TGAAACACGGCATCAAAGAATTGTTTGAAGAAGTTTCTCCAATCACCGACTTTTCTGGTCGCGATTTGGAACTTTCCCTCGAAGATTATTATCTCGACGAGCCTCGCTTTGACGAAGTTACCTGCCGTGAACGTAATATTACCTACGAAGCTCCCCTTCGTGTTACCGCTAAGCTTGCTAATAAGCGTACCAACCAAGTAAAAGCCCAAGAAATTTATTTGGGTGACATCCCAGCGATGACTGAACGTGGGACGTTTGTGATTAACGGTATTGAGCGCGTTGTCGTGTCTCAGCTTATTCGCTCCGCTGGTGCTTTCTTCACTGCTGAAAATGTTCGCGGTCGCCGTTACTATGGCGCAAAAATTATCCCAAACCGCGGTGCTTGGATTGAAGTAGAAACTGACAGTAACAATGTTCTCTGGATCAAAGTTGATCGCAAACGCAAAGTGGCTGCAACATCACTTCTTCGTGCGTTTGGCTACGAATCCGACGAACAAATCATGGAGCTTTTCAAAGATGTGAACAAGCATCCAAACATTGATTTCGTTGACGCAACTATCAAAAAAGATTTGGCTAAAACCATGGACGAAGGCTTGATTGAAGTCTACAAACGTATTCGTCCAGGTGATTTGGCAACAGCTGACAACGCGAAGAGTCTCATCTACGCCATGTTCTTCAATTTTGAACGCTACGATCTTGGTCGCGTGGGTGTCTATAAATTCAACACTAAATTTGATCTCGGTTATACTCAGGAAGATTACGACAAAAAAGATAACCGTATTTTGTCTCCAGAAAAATTACTCTTGGTGCTCAAAGAAGTTGTTCGCTTGAACATCACTCAAGAAGAACCAGATGATGTCGACCACCTCGGCAACCGCCGTGTGCGCGCTGTTGGTGAATTGACTCAGAATCGTTTCCGTGTCGGTCTCGCTCGCATGGAGCGCATCATCAAAGATCGCATGAGTACCTACGAGCTCGAAGATTTAACTCCAAACAAATTAATCAACGCTCGCCCAGTTACTTCGGCTATCCGCGAATTTTTCATGAGCTCTCAGCTCAGTCAATTCATGGATCAAACCAACCCGCTCGCTGAACTCGAACACAAACGCCGTCTCAGTGCGCTCGGTCCTGGTGGTTTGAGCCGCGATCGTGCTGGCTTTGAAGTGCGCGACGTACATACGACCCATTACGGCCGTATTTGTCCGATTGCTACACCAGAAGGTCCGAATATCGGTCTCGTGAACCACTTATCTAGCTACGCTCGTATCAACGAGTTTGGTTTTATTGAAACTCCATACCGTAAAGTGTTGCGCATCGTTCAAAACGATCCAAAACTCACCGAAGGTGAAATTCTTCTCGATGATATGGTTGGCGCGAAAGCTGGCAGTGTTATCACCAAAGAAATTGCTGCAAAATTGGCCAAAGAAAAAGTCTCCAGTATTGCGGTGAAGCCTCGCGTAACCAACGAAATCGTCTACTTGAACTCCTTTAAAGAAGAAAAAGTTATTACAGCTGCTGCGACTGTGAAGCTCGATGAAAAAGGCTACTTCCAGAGTGACGAAGTGCCAGCTCGCGTCAACGGCAAACCAAGTGTTGCGTATACCAGCCAGCTTGAATATGTTGATGTTGCTTCCAACCAAATCGT
>CAYUBH010000018.1:0-16493 GCA_964442985.1 uncultured Gammaproteobacteria bacterium | reverse complement strand
ATACTAAGAATACAAAAAGAAACGGAATACTTTGTTGATATTGATTGGTCAAAAACAGAGAAACTGGCATTATCTCCAACTGAAAATCCTGTATGGGTCCAAGTTGCTCCAACTATTGACCGCCCAGATCTATCACAGTCACAAAAAATGGATTCGATCCAAGAATATCTTGGCAAGGATTACAGGTTAAAACAAAGTATTTTTGCGATTACCACAAGTATTAAAACTGGCCTTGATAGTACCTGGAATAACATTGATGAAGGAAATAAATTCCAGCAGATATTTAAAATTGTATCTGAATTTATAGAAAAGAATGTAATTATTGATGCAGATAAAACTAATCACGATGTTTATAAAAATATATTAATTGGTTTGAATACAACTAAAATTACCTCTATAATTCGGGAATCAATTAATCTAAGCCAAAATACAAAGTCGTACCCAATTCCTGATCCAATAAATAAATTCAAAACAACAGCTGTAATGACACCATGGTACACAACCAAAGATACCTACTCATCCTCAGAAATGAAGTGTCACGTAAGTCATCTTGTAAGTGATAGTAGATGGGAAAATATAGGAAAAATACTTGACCACGAAATAGATGATGTTGTTGCGTGGGTTAAAAATGATCACCTAGCATTTACTATTCCATATATTCATAAGGGTTTAATGAGATCATACTTCCCGGATTTTGTTGTTAAGTATTCGGGTAATAGATACCTTCTCCTTGAGATAAAAGGAAAAGAAAGAGAGCAAGATCAAACAAAATGGGAATCAGCAAAAATGTGGTGCGGAGCATTAAATTCAGATAAAGATTCTTGGGGCGAATGGCAGTTTAAGGTCATTAAACACAAACCGACTATTTCAGATCTAAAATGGGAATAATAATATAAAAGTAATAATCCTCGCACGAATTTCAGATAAAAAGACAGGATTTAAACAAAGCTCAAGTCGTGCGTGTTTTTGATTATGTTAAATATAAAGGATTAATAATTTGGCAGACCGTTGAAATTAAAAAATCTTCTACTAAGAGTGATCGAGAAAAAATTCCAAGAAGTCAAAGAGTTTAGAGATGCCTTGGTAATTATTGGGTGAGACAGCCTCGCGCTCGGAAAAGATCGGTGAGCCCTGGTGTAGCCTTGCCGTCAATAATTGCCTGGATACGATCAGCCCCAACAGCTTCTTGGACACAGACCACCTGCTCAACTGGGAAATCCGCTGGAATATCTTCTTCTTTAATGCCAAAATTAGTAAGAATTTTTTTCTGATCAGCGGTCAAAACAACCTTGCCCGAAGAATCACGCTGGAGCGAGGCACTCGTTTGCGACGTGGTTGTTCCCGACATTTCTTTTTTCACATTTTTCAAAACATTATTGGCCACATAGCTGACGAGGGCAAAAATAACCACCGCTTCAGCAATCAAGGTCATAATCACCGTGATGATGACAATCAGAATGGTGTAGCCACACGATGGCTTGCCCGACACGTTTGGTGCCGGCGCTGGAGCTGGGACGACAGGAGCAACAGACGTTGCTACTACCGGCGCTACTGGGGCTGGTTCAGGTTGTTTGTGGGTCATAGAAATAGAATATAATGGCTCTAGTATACAATACCGCTACTTTTTGAGCAAAAAAGCTCGACGTACTGGCTCGGGATAGCGCTCGATAGCATAGCGAAGCGTGGTGCGCGGTAGTCGGGCGAGGTGTGTATTCAAAAAGGTGGTTAGAGCGACAACATCTCGCTTCCCCACCTCGCGAAGCATCCAGCCAACCGCTTTGTGCATCAAGTCGTGCTGGTCACGCATCAAGATTTTTGCCAAGCGAAACGTATCGGCGAATTTCCCCGCGCGAATGAAAGCAAACGTAGCAACAATAGCAATCCGGCGTTCCCACATCACCGGCGACCGAACAAGCTTGGCGAGAATACTTTTTTCTTTAGGGTGTTTGAGTAGATACGCCCCCACAATTTTATAGGCACTCAAATCCACCAAATCCCAATTGTTAATACACCCTGTGGCCGAAAGATAGAAATGAAAAATAGTGGTTTGTTCGGCACTACTCCCCTGCTCAAATTGGTGCACGAGAATAAGAAGCGCGATCAGGCGAACTTCGTGAATCGGCGACAACAGCGCTTTTTCAATTTCAGTGTGCGACAAATCGCCAAATTGTTTAGCAATTTTTCGAGCGGTGGGTACGGTTATTCCACAAAAAATATCTCCTTCACCGTACTGCCCCGGGCCAGTTTTAAAAAACCGACGTGACACTTCGGCAACACGACGGTTCGCTTTTTTTTGGATAACAGCGTTGAGCGCGGAAAATGAAGACATAAAAAAGTGGGGTGGGAGGGTGACGCTGTCGTAGCCGTCACCCTCCCCAATCAACTAGCCAGCGACGCCCTCATCACGCTGGCGCATTGCAATCGCGACCTTGCGGATCTCCTGGCTCCGACACGGCGCGCAAAACTTGGCATCACCGAGACGCCTGCTCGAGCACCCCTCCGTCTTACACTTGTGCGTACCACAGTAGTCAACATCCTTGCCAGCGTGCTGTTTACAGCCTGACCATTGGCAAACACGAGCATACGGAACAGTTGGCTCAGCATCTTTCGGCTGAAAGCCCTCCTTGTCAGGAAGCAGCCGAATACCGTTCTTGTTGGTCGGCTGACCCTTGGCATCTCGTGGATGGCCGTCCTTACGACGCTCTCGTTGACGTGCTGGATGTCTCACGCAGTACTCCTTGTGTCAGATTGCTCGGGTTCTGAGCTGGCCCCATGCCAACCCAAAAAAATATGACAAAAGGTAGTGTAGTCTAGAGGGAAGAAAATGAGAAGAGGACAGTTTTTTTACCAAAAAAGACCTCGACGAGCTTGCTTAGTTTTGGAATGCCGAGTCTTGCTTTCGAGACGTCGAAGTTTAGAAGAATAGGTTGGTTTGGTGGCGGTGCGTTTCTTAGGGACGCGAAGCGCGGCCGTGACGAGCATCTGGAGACGACGAATAGCCACAGCACGATTTTGTGACTGGGAACGCTCGTTGTCGGAAGAGACGACCAGCTCGTCTCGCCCCGTGAGGCGATTCGCCAGTTTGAGGCGGAGGCGGGATTTCTCGAGGTCGCTAAAAGCGCGTGAGCGAGCGATAGACCAGTGAATCGTCGCTTTGGTGGAGGTCTTGTTCACATTCTGTCCGCCCGGGCCGCTCGAGCGAGCAAAGGTGATAATGAGTTCGTGAAGGGGTATACGTTGCATAGGTGTCCCCTATTGTAACAAAAAAGCAACTCAGAGGCGAGTTGCTTTGTGCTGACTAACTAATTAGATCGTCCACATCCAAGGTTGTGGGATAGCGAGGAGCATGAGAATCGCGCCAGTGAGACCCATATTCTTGTAGAAATTAATCTCTTCGCCCATGCGAGCCATTGGGTCAGCGACTTTCCAGAATTGGTGCATCATGAGAGTGGTTGGGACGAGGAAGAGCACGAGAGCGCCCACAGCCCACGTAGTCATATAGCCGAGGAGCACACCGAGGCCGCCAAGGAGCATGAGAAGGCCGGTGACTGGGACAGCCAGCTTAGGCATTGGCACGCCTTTCGAAGCAGCGTAGCCCGTGAGCATGCCACTGTGGCGGAGATGGTTCACACCAGAGCGAACAAAATACAAGCCGAGGAGCACGCGCCCCACGAGGACGAGATATGGAGTATAGTCCATAGATAGAATGGTTAGAGGAATAAAGATACTGATATGGTACGGGTTGAAGGGGGTGGGTGTCAACCTATTTAATTTTTGATTTAAAATATTCTTCTGTTTCCTTATCAACAAAATATACGTAGCACCCCTTCATACCACGAGTCATAAGTGTTCTATATGTATTCTTTATAATTGAATCAGCTTTTTCTACCGCAATGAGAGGGTCGTTTTTCAATAAAGTTTTAAAACCTTTAAGCGAGGCATCTGATCTTGCCCGTTTACTTGGATCAGTTACAATTTGTCCATTACGAACTAATAAATCTGAACCAACTATAACACCGACATAATCAACCTCCAAACCTTGGGAAGTGTGTATGCAACCGACCTCTTTAACAGATTCTTGCTTTAAAATCCACAAGCCGCCATCACTAGCCAAATTCCAACGCATTCCAAAATCGTGCTCAGGAATTTCTATATCGTTAACAGAAGGATCTCCTTTACTTTTCCATTCCCAGCAATAACCAGCAACAAGGCGGGCCTTGTTGCTTAATTTATTTTTTTCAAAAATTAAATCTCTTAGTTCGTTTGGCGAACTAAGCACTCTAAAATCATAATCTGAATTATCAAGAGAAGTATTAGCTGTTTCTCTAATTTGAAGAATATTGTCTAGCCAAGCTAAGTAACCATCAGAGCCATTACAGCGAAATTGAGAAGTCAGCTCTAATTCATGGACATTTACACCAAGCTCGTCTGCCCATTCAAGAATCTCATCTTTTTCACCAATATCTTTAAAAGTCACTTTCTGATCTTCATCAATAAAAAATATACTGAACTTCGCCGCTTGTAAAACCTCTTTTATTTGGTTTTCTCCAAGATTTTGAAACATGCCTGATTTTTCGTTCAAACGATGAGCCTCATCAACAACTAAAACATCGAAGGAGTTTGGTTCACAATCAGTAAAGGCACCAGAACCAGTGAACATGTTGCTAATTTCGCTCTTTCTAAAACTTCCTGTGAGTTTGCTTTCGTAGACTGCTCGCGGAGCAGCATTCTTAGTAACATAACGCGCGTTCATTTCTAACCCAGTTAAAGCAACGAGTAAATTCATAGCCAAAACTGTTTTGCCAGTACCGGGGCCACCTTCGACAATCAAAACATTTTTATGATCAGTGGTGGATTTTTTAGCCAAATCCAAAGCTGCCTCAAAAACAATTTTCTGATCATCAATCATTACAAACTCCTGGTTGCCTTGCAGTAAAGAAGAGAGGCTGTCAGCCAAGCTTTTGGAAGGCTTAATCTTTCCGTTGTCAATCCGATACATCAAATTAGATGTATCACCATACTTTACAAACTTCTTTATAAAATCACGCAACTTGAGGGCGTCTGGTTTTAAAAAAATCGGAGCTTTGTCAATATACTCTTTATAAAAATCATTATTTATAACATTGTCTGGCTCATAGTTATGTAGGTAGGCGCAAGGCTTGAGTTGAATTTTTTCTTCGTAAACAGTTTGGTTAAAACTCTGCAGAAGAGTGGCGTATGACCACGCTTGATATGAAGGGTGGCTAGTCTCCCTTTCTGTTCCACCAAGAAAGGTCGATACAATTCCATCTTTAAAAGATGGCAAAGCAACACTCCATTGTTTTAATTCAATAATAACAGCGTGATCTACATGCTTATCATCTTGGCCAGTCAAAACAAAATCAATACGTCTTGAAGTTTGTGGTATTTTATACTCAATTGCCACTCGAGAATCGTCGGGAATCTCCGAGTCAGCTAGTACAGTATTCATATACATCATGGAATTTTTCCATGACAATATTTCATTTTTTGCAGTACTATGTCCAAATTTTTCTTTAAATACAGTGAGAATTTTATTTTCGATATCGTTAGACAAAACATCGTTCAAAAAACCACCTTTTGTAGATTGATAAACAATCATAAAATCATTTAAGCTCAGTATACTTTTTAGCAATCCCTTTAGATTTCTCTATAGGATACTTAAGGGCATTCTTATCAATCTTCTTATCAAGAGCATCAAAAATATCAATACCTAAATCATGTGCCAAAAGTAAAACCCAATAAAGAGTGTCTGCTAATTCATCAGCGAGATCACCCTTATGATCTTTTGCGTACTGCTTCACCTCATCGCCATTCTTCCATTGAAAGTGCTCTAACACCTCAGAAGCTTCTAACACAAGGGAAAGCGCCATATCCTTTGGGTTATGAAACTGTTCCCAATCACGTTCTTTCCGAAAAGAAATCATTCGATTTAAAACTTGAAGCAAACGATCTTCCATATTATCTACTAATATTTTTTGAATACTTCTTCATTACCCAGCCCTGTTTTCCATCAAAATCAATCTTAAACCAATCCCCTTCTTCCTCTAAAAGAGTGAAAACGTAGTTATACCCCGTCACACCTAAAACTTTTGCGCTAGCTGAGGCGCTTTCTCTAACATTAATTTTACCGATGGTGCGAATATAGTATTTAGCAGGAGGGGTGGGCGTAGGAGTCTGAGAAACGACTTTCTGTGTGATTTTTACCACACAACCGTCCTTAGCGGTATTAATTTCATAACCACTATCACAATAGCACTTATCACCTATCGCCGAAGAGTTTAGCGGACAAATAGTATCATAGGAATAACTAGGCTTAGTCGTGACAAAAACGCATTTTGAGTTTTCAAAAGTATAACCAGTTCGACATTTACATTGATCGGTCAGATAATCAGACTGGGCTCCGTAGCCATATTTGTCAGTACAGTATGTGTCGTTACTAACACACTTAGTAGAACTATCATTCCAGCGATATCCATAACTACATTTGCAGTTGTTAGCCAAAGAATCGTACTCGGAACCGTAGCTGTACAAATTATAACAGTAACTATTCCCAGAGACACAACTGCTACCAGATACAACATACCCGTAATTACACTTACAGCTTGAACTCAAACTGTCGTACGAAGCGTTATATGGACATGTTGGTGTTGGGGTATACGAAGAGCCACCGTGAAGCGAATCATAGATATTTTTTCCTGTATAATAATCAGGATCAGTGACATAGCTCGGAGTATCCCAGGAACTACCTTTAGTTCCATAACTATCATTATACAGACCCTGACTAGGTTTATAGCTATAATTGTCATACTTAAGACCATTCGGCTCGCTTCTGACATGCGGGGCAACATAAGTACCATTCGAACGATAGTACCCTTTTACACTGACATAGGCGTCAGCGCTTAAAAACGGGAAGAGTGTTCCCACCAAAAAAATCGGCAAAACAAGCAGGTTGAGTAGTCGCTTTATCATAAATTTATGATGACTTTATAATAATCTTATCCTACATTAAACAGGGATAAAAAGCCAGACAATACAAAGACATCCTTTTAAACGTCTTTTAACAATCCTAGTAAGGGCATGTTTATTAGGCCTTATACAACGTTACAACCAGCGTGCTATCTGCTATACTATTTACACTAACTAAAAGCACCCTGGCCGGGGTGCTAATAGTAAACAGTTATTGTTTAGTAATCAAGTCGTTGAGCGACTTGATACCATGCTTCTCGAGAAAAGTCCCAAGCTGCATGTCGCTACGGACATTGAAGTCTCGGCCGTACTGTTTTTCGATGGTACCCATGTGGGTGTCGTCACGTTTGTCGCGTAACTCGCCATCTTTATTACGGCTACGATAACCTCGCATACCTAATGCGTCGTGTGCCATACAAAGAACACTTTTAGTTTCCTTAGTGCAACCTAGGAAACCCTGTCGAGCATACGGTCCGGCTATGCCAGCGCTGGCGACCACTCGTCAGGTGAATAACGGATCACAAGATCGGTATCATGAGTTCCGGTCTTTTGATTTTAAGGAAGTTTTGTCTACTGAAAACGACAACCATCAGGCTCCAGTAAACAAAAAAACGCTGCTTAGGGCAACTACTCAGGAAGGCAGGGCTTTCACCTGTCTCCCCAAAGATTTTACTCTTCTGGTAATCCCTTGCGGGACCCCCTGTAGAGTTGACCTAAAAAGCGTTTGTAAACTTGATATAAGTTGTTAAACTCTAATTAGTAAATTGCCCACCGTCTCATCACCCGAATTAAAGGTGGTAGGACGATACAGACATTATAATAAAAGCCACGGAAGGCGTCAAGAGGGCTTGCGCAAGCCAGTTTCTCGGTTCATGATCATCTTATCAAGGAGCGCAAGAAATCACCTTATTTTTCTGTCAAATACCCCCAGCGGCGAGTCATAATGGAGCCACTTGAATAGGGATTTTTGCTACCTATTATGGCACTGGATGTTGTGGAATACCCAATTTTTCCTCGATAACCTCTAAAATTTCTCCTGCTATCTTAAACGCTTCTTCAACGTCTTTTCTTACAAAAAAATCAGCATTATCCAAGCCTGCTAAATGTATTTTATTTCTATTTGCACGCATAGCATCGGCCTTTTTATACATCATTTCGTCTAGCACGTTAATTCTTTTAGCAATAATATTTATATCGCGAAACTGCGTTCCCAACTCAAAACCCTTCTTCTTTCGTTTAGTCCAAAAAATAGCCTCACTATCATTAATTGTATATATTAGGTTGGGAGATCCTAAATCTTCCCATTTAAAACCTTTAATTTCTTGTTCGGTTACCCTACCGGTCTCTAAAAATTTTTTAATGCAATAGTAAAGACAACACTCAATGATTGTGGCTGTATTTACAATAATATCCTTATTGATGGAATACTGGATAGGACCCTGGATTGAGAACTCCTTTAAAAGACTTAAAAGAAAAGTAATATATTGAAAACTGACACAAACATTTGTTCTTAAATTTTCATCATCAATAAAAGAAAAGCGCTCCTCGTAAGCGCGCGCGTCTGGTAATTTTTCTGGATCAAAAGCCATGCTATTGTTTTTTCTTATTTTTACTACGAAGAAGTTCGCTTAAAGAAGAATAACCTAGCTCGCCAAGATAATTCTGAAGCTGCTTATCTGAACGAACGCCAAAATCACGACCATATTTCTTTTCTATAGTTTCCATCTTAGTATCCCCTCGCTTTTTCCTGAATGTTGGCACTTCTTTTTGCATGTCATTATTGTACCGACTCTATAATAAAAAAGCAAGAAACTCATAAATTAAAGAAAGCACCCCAAAGGATGCTTTCTTGTTGATATTAACGTTTTGACCACTGTGGTGCACGACGAGCTTTCTTGAGACCAGGTTTCTTGCGTTCCTTGATACGAGGATCACGGGAGAGGAAACCGAGTGCTTTGAGGGTCTTTTTGAAGTCTTCGTTCCATTTGAGTAAGGTGCGGGAAATACCGAGCTGGACAGCCACGGATTGACCGTTTTTGCCACCACCGTTCACTTTCACGGAGAAATCGAGGTCTTTGTCCTTACCAAGCGCTTTGAGAGGAGCAAGGACAGTTGTCTGCTGCTCAAAGTGTGGGAAGTACTTTTCAAATGGCATACCGTTCACGACGATCTTGCCACTCCCCTTCTCAACGCGGACGCGAGCGGAGGCACGTTTACGGCGACCGACGGCGCGGAGGAGGGCTTCTTTGGTGTTAAGCTTTGTCATAAGGTATCAGCGCTTATTTAAACGACAGGCGGTTCATGCGGATTTCACGTTGCTTGTTTTTTGGCAACATGCGCATCACGGCAGAACGAATAACGTCTTCAGGAGATTCTACGATAACTTTCTTCGCAGGAGTCTCTTTCAAACCACCTGGGTGCATACTGTGGTGGCGGTAGACCTTCTGGTCATACTTTTTACCGGTGAATTTGAGCTGTTTAGCGTTCAAAACGACTACTTTACTACCATCATCGATGTGCGGTGTGTAGCTCGCTTTGTGCTTGCCCTGGAGCAAGGTGGCAATTTGTGTTGCCAAGCGACCAGGAGCTTTGCCAGCGGCGTCAATTTCGTAACGGTTGTGGGTAATGTTTGGAGTGGTCATATTATACAAATTCGATTACCACTTCTTCAGCGCCATCACCAATACGGTTGGCGACCATCGTGGTGCGGGTGTAGCCACCAGCACGAGTTTTGAATCGTGGACCAAGTTCACTCATCAATTTTTTGACCGCAGCATCATTGTGGAGAGCAGCGATCAAAGCGCGACGAGCAGCCAAGGTATTTGGCTTGGATTTTGTGATCAAACGCTCAACCAGGGAACGAACAGCGCGAGCCTTAGCTTTGGTAGTGCGGATTTTTTCATGGAGGATCAAACTCTCTGCCAAATTGCGGAGTAAGGCTTGGCGTGGGCCAGTCTTACGGTCGAGAGTGACCTTATTCTTTTGGTGTCTCATAACAGATTATTCTTTTTTCTTAGACTTCTTTTTAGCTTTAGGTTCTTCGGCTGCTTCGTCAGCTTTCGCAGGGGCTTCATCTGCTACAGCTTCTGGAGCGGCACTCACTTCGCTGTCGTCGCTCTTTCGAGCTGCATCAAGGACGACGGTGAAATGATCCATCAAGATTGTGGTGGCTTGTTCAAGGGCACTTTTTGGACTGATGGTGCCATTCGTTTCAATCTGCAAGGTCAATTTTTCAAAGTTGGTGATGTCGCCCACGCGAGTGTTTTCAACATGGTAGCCAACATCTTTCACTGGGTTGTAGATAGAATCGACAACGACAGTACCAAGGTCATAATTTTGGCGGTTCTTTTCTTCAACTGGCTTGAAACCGCGACCGCGACCAACGGTGATTTCCATTTCAAAAGCTTTCGTTGCTTTGGTAACAGTACAGATAACCAAATCTTTATTGATAATCTCTACGTTAGAATTAGGCTCGATGTCGCCAGCAGTCACTGGGCCAACGCCTTTTTTGGAAATTGAGAGAGTAACCGGCTCGTCAACAAACACTTTCACCGCGAGCTGTTTCAAATTCAACATGATTTCCACTGCATCTTCTTTCACCCCTTCAGCGGTAGTGAATTCGTGCTGAACACCTTTAATCTTGAAGTATTCAACAGCGGAACCAGGAAGCGAAGAGAGAAGCACACGGCGAAGCGCGTTGCCGAGCGTGGTGCCATAACCGTGGTAACATGGAGTGATAATCACACTACCTGCGTGAGCCGACTCCCCTGCCTTATATTCGACTTTGGAAGGTAATAGGAAATTTTCCATAGTATATAGTTAATGAGAAATAATGTTGAATGATTAACGAGAATAGAAACCGATGATGACGTTTGCGTCAAAATTTGGGTTTACGAGCACTGGCTCATTCACTACTTTCGCTGTCTGAGCTTTCGCATCAACAGCCAACCACATTGGAGCTTCTTTCTTGCTCAATGTTTCGGTCAACCCTTCAAATAATTTACTCTTTTTTGCAGCTTCTTTCAAACTGATAACTTCACCAGCGCGAACGCGGTAAGAAGCGATATCAACTTTCTTGCCGTTGATAAGAACTTGGCCGTGCGCCACAATTTGGCGAGCAGCTGGACGAGTCTTCGCAAAACCAGCGCGATAGAGCACGTTGTCTAAACGACTTTCAAGATACGACAAAAGAATCTTGGAGGTATCACCAGTCTTCTTACTAGCTTCAGCAACATAGTTGGAGAACTGACGTTCTTTAATACCGTAGATCAGTTTCACTTTTTGTTTTTCGCGGAGCTGTTTGGCATAGCCAGACAATTTAGCGCGTTTGCGGTTCAAACCGTGCTGACCAGCTGGAAAATTACGCTTCGCTAAAAGCTTGTCGTATTTTGGACTTTCAAAAATGTTTTCGCCGAACAAACGGACGAGTTTACCTTTTGGACGAGTATCTTTACCCATAGGAATAGCATTGATAATTAGACGCGGCGACGTTTTGGAGGACGGCAACCGTTGTGTGGGATTGGAGTGGTGTCGGTGATGTTCAAAACAACCAAGCCGTTAGCGTGCAAAGCGCGAATAGCACTTTCACGACCGCCGCCAATACCTTTCACAAAAACATTAACTTCTTTCACGCCGTAATCAGCAATGCGATCCATCAAATCTTTGACGACAACGGAAGCAGCGTACGGAGTAGCTTTTTTTGGACCTTTAAAACCAGTCACACCAGAGGAAGACCAGCCAAGCACAGCACCATTTGGATCAGTAATCGTGATAATGGTGTTGTTGTAGGAAGCTTGTACGTAAGCGTTACCGCGTGGCACTTGCTTCACAGCTTTCTTCTTCTTTGGTTTCACTGCACCAGCTGCTACTACTTTAGCACCAGCTTTTGGGGCTTCAGCTACAGCTGTTTTAGTTTGTACTTCTGACATAAGAGTTTAGTTTACAGTAATATAAGGAGAAGATTAGGTCTTCGACTCAACACGGCGACCACTACCCATCGTCTTGCGGACGTTACCGCGAACGGTACGGGAATTACGTTTGGTGGTCTGGCCACGAACTGGCAAATGTTTCATGTGGCGAATACCGCGGTAGGATTTGATATCCTTCATCGCTTTGATAGTGGAAGCGATGTCGCGACGAAGGTCACCTTCGGTGCGATAGGTCTTTTCCACGATAGCGCGAAGTTTATCTTGCTGTTCAGTGGTCAAATCTTTCGTACGGATGTTGCCATCAACACCAGCAGCGTCGAGCACTTTTTGAGCCAAGGTGCGACCGATACCGTAGATGTATGGGAGGGAGAAAAGAATTTTCTTTTCGTTTGGGATGTTTGTACCTGCAATACGCATAGTAAATGTCTGAAAAATAGTTTAAGTGAGATTAGCCTTGACTCTGTTTGTGCTTTTTCGTGATGCAGATAACACGGAGTTTACCTTTGCGACGCACGAGTTTGCAGTTTTTGCAGATCGGCTTAACTGAGGCGCGAACTTTCATACAAGATATGAATGAGGAGAATAGATACTGTATTACCTACTGCTCCGAACAAATAATTAATGAAAAAATACCAACCACTGCCGCGATATCGACGCCCGGTCAACGAGGACTAGGCTACACCGCACTGGTTGATATTTTGAAAACAATTGAATTTTTAACACTAATACCGAAGGGTAATACGGCCCTTGGTCAAATCGTACGGAGTCATTTCCACTTTGACTCGATCGCCGATTGACAGGCGAATTTTGTTGAGGCGCATTTTGCCAGCCAAGTGCGCGATAATGGTTTGACCACTCTCGAGCTTGACTCGAAATGTTCCCGCAGGAAGCATTTCCTCAACAACCCCTTTTAATTCGATTACGTCGGTTTTAGACATTGGTGTTAATTACAGCGGAAGTATAGCGGAAAGCCGGCAGGAAGTCAAGAGGGGTATCTGGGGGTAAAAAATAGGGGTATATGTTGACAAATTAGCCAAAAAAGCCTACACTGCCGTCAATCTTTGGCAATCCTGCCCTAGATAACCACTCCCCCGCGCGGGAGCTGGAGATGGTCATGTCGACCAGGAATTTTTTTGAGCTGCTGGCTAAACGCCGGTCAATGAACAATGTAGGGCTATTGTGTGTCGGGCTCGATCCGAGTATTCCCACGCCAGATACCGCCGAAAAGACGGAGCACCTCTATCTGCAGAGCGTCAGTTACAGCATGGAAACGGTGGTACGCGCCACCAGGAACATCGCCGCGGCCTACAAGCCCAACCTCGGGTTCTACCTCTGCCGGGGCGCCCGGGGCATCGATGAGCTCCAGCGTCTCTTCCAGTACATCCGAATGCACGCGCCCCACACGCCGATCATTATCGACGGCAAGTTCGGAGACATTGGCAAGACCAACGAGGCCTATGCTCGGTTCGCCTACGATTTCCTCGGGGCTGACGCGGTGACGCTCAACCCCTATGTCGGCGGACCTGAGGCCTTCAAGCCGTTTCTCGAACGGCCGGAGAAGTGCTGTATCTTCCTCTGCCGGACCTCGAACCCTGAGGCCAACCTGTTCCAAGGACAGAAGCTCGAAGATGGTCGCCCACTGTATATGCACGTGGCGCAGGAAATCGCGCTCCACTGGAGCCCAGTTCACAAGAATCTCGGCTTCGTGGTCGGCGCCACCGCGCCGAGCGAAATGAAAGAAGTTCGAGGAATCGTCGGCGACGACGCGCTCATCCTGGCGCCTGGCATCGGCACTCAGGGCGGAGAAATCCGAGCAACACTCGAAAACGGCCTCAACAGCCGTGAGGAAAATCTCCTCATCAATGTCTCGAGCGGAATCACGAATGTCCCCAAAGACAAGCCGTTTGAAAAAACGGTGTGGGACAACGCCAGCGCGTACCATGACGCTATCGCAAAAGAATTTTACGACATTGTGATGGCCAAGCGGAAAGAGGTTGGGCAAATCCTCTAGCTCGATTGTCAGTCGCCAGCCCGCTCGAACACGATCGAGCGCAAAAAATGTTGGAGGGAAAAGTAAGGAGGGACTCTGCAGTCGTGTCTGCAGGTGTCTCTTGAGCCGGTCACCTTGTGGCCCATTCAAGAGACAACAAAAAAACTGTCCGCTCGGACAGTTTTTTATTCCAACGTTTTAAGTGTTTCAATAATCGCTTCATCTATCTTATACACCCAGTGTTTATACAGCGCGAAGTTCCAGAGCACCGACAACATAATATTGACCAAACGAATCAGGATATAGTCGTTGCCACTACCAAGCACCCGAACTGGCCACAGCTCAGTGAATAGCCACATCCAAGAAATAGCAATCACATAATTAAGCCCCGCCACCATCAAAAACCTCACCATCTGACGATGGGTTGTTCCGCCACTCGCGCCCCCAAACGACCAGTGCTTATTCATGAAAAAAACAAAATTGAGGAGCACAATGCCGTTCACCACCACCGCCAACACCGGACTCCAATGAAGATAGGTCTCGAGGAGATACAATGTTCCCAAATCGAGCACCACCGCTCCAATGCCAACGACGAAATAGCGAATGAATTGCTCACGCGCGTTCCAGAGATGACGGACAAGACGACCAACCATACAAAATTATTCAAGTATCGCTTTGATACGACGGACACCGGCTGACACCGCTTCTTCTTTCACAATCTTAAAATGTCCCATGGTGCCGGTGTGCTCCACGTGCGGGCCACCACAGACTTCGCGACTATACGTCGCGCTCGATGGATCAGCAAACGCTTTGTCTGTCGGGTTGCCCACCGTATACACTTTGATAATTGGCTGATACTTATCTTCAAACAAACCAATCGCCCCCAATTCCTTGGCACGCTCAAACGGCATTTCCGCCCAGGTCACTTCGTAATTCTTCTTGATAGCGCCGTTCACCAAATCTTCGGTTTGTTTAATTTGCTCTGGAGTCATTTTTTCTGGGTGCGCAAAATCAAAGCGCATGCGCTCCTGAGTGATATTACTCCCCCGTTGCATCGCGTGAGGCCCAAGCACACGCTGGAGCGTGGCGTGGAGCAAATGAGTAGCAGTGTGGTATTTAGTGGAAATCTCACTATGATCAGCCAGGCCACCAGCAAATTTCTGCTCAGCACCAACACGAGATAATTCTTGATGTTTTTTAAACGCCTCGTCAAAGCCGTTGTTATCGACAGTGAGACCGTTTTCGAGTGCGAGCTCTTGCGTCATTTCAAGTGGGAAGCCATAGGTATCGTAGAGCTTGAAAGCTTGTTTACCAGAAATCTCTTTAATAACCTGACCTGTTTTTTCAAAAGCCATTCGATAGCCATTCACCAACTTCTCAAATTCTTTAAGGCCTTGTTCAATGGTGTTACGGAATTTACTTTCTTCGCGCGCCATCTCGAGCATAATAAAGGCACGGTTGCGGGCGAGCTCTGGATAGACATCAGCAAAAATAGTGACCACTTCGGCAGCCACCTTGTCGCAGAAGTTTTCGGTAATACCCAAAAGGCGCCCGTGGCGAACCGCTCGGCGGATAAGACGGCGAACAATATACCCCTGGTCAACATTGCTTGGAGCAATCCCCTTGTCGTCACCCATAATCATCGTGGCACTGCGAATATGGTCGGCCACGATACGCATCGATTTGGTAACGGCAGAACCACCAGCGTAGGTAGCACCAGAAATATCTTGAATTTTTTGAATCAACGGCCAGAAAGTGTCAATTTGAAACACATCAGCAAAGCCATTGAGCACCATGAGCGTGCGCTCGAGCCCCATACCAGTATCGACATTTTGTTGGGCGAGTGGAGTGTAGGCGCCAGCTTTGTCTTTGTTGTATTGCATGAAGACATCGTTCCAAATTTCGAGCCAGTTGTCTTCGTCGGTGCCCGGGTTACTGCCCGCTGGCGGGAATTCGCTCGTTTTTCCTTTCCAGAAAAACATTTCGGTGTCTGGGCCACATGGGCCAGTGATGCCCGCTGGGCCCCACCAGTTATTTTTGCGTGGTAAATACGCAATGCGTTCTTCGGGCATACCAAGCGCCTTCCAATAGCCGGCCGCTTCGTCATCGCGAGGAATAGCATTTTCTTTTTCACCGGCAAACACCGAAACAGCCAGTTTGCGGATATCGAGGCCGAGATACTCTTTGGACGTCAAAAATTCAAAACTCCATTCAATCGCTTCTTTCTTAAAATAATCACCGAGCGACCAGTTGCCCATCATTTCAAAAAAAGTATCATGTCGTTCGTCGCCCACTTCATCAATATCTTGCGTGCGAATACATTTTTGAATATTAGCGAGGCGGGTGCCAGCTGGGTGCTTCTGCCCCATGAGGTATGGCACGAGCGGATGCATACCAGCGGTGGTGAAAAGCACGGTTGGATCATTTTCCGGCACCAAAGAAGCCGACGGAATAATCGCATGGGCTTTTGATTTGAAAAAGTCTAGATATTTTTTACGAAGTTCTTTGGAAGTAATCATACCGATAAAGTAGGTAAAACAATTTCGTTATACGCTTCAGTCGCTCGCTCCTCGCTCACTCCAAATTTT
>CAYUBH010000017.1:0-16938 GCA_964442985.1 uncultured Gammaproteobacteria bacterium | reverse complement strand
TTACGATTGTAAAATCTTCTGAATAATCTCTTGGACGTTTTTGAGTGGGGCGACTTTGAGGCCGACAACTTTGGCGTCAGTTCCTTCGGGAATAACCGCCGTCTCAAAGCCCATTTTTTTAATTTCTTCTAAACGTTTTTTGGCTGACCCTACTGGGCGTACTTCACCACTCAAACCAACTTCGCCAAAAGCGACAATGGTGTGGGGAATGGCTTTGTTTTGGGTTGCTGAAGCGATAGCTAAGAGCACCGCTAGGTCGGCCGCTGGCTCTTCGGCTTGAATACCGCCAATCACATTCACAAAGACGTCATATGATTCAAGCGGGAGGCCGCTCCGTTTGCTTAAGACTGCTAAAAGCACTTGCAAACGATTCAGATCAAAGCCCGAGGCGCGACGTTGCGGAAAGCCAAAAGTAGTTTTAGTGACGAGCGCCTGGATTTCAATCAGGAGTGGTCGAGAACCTTCCATCAAGCAGGTGATAGCTGTGCCTGGAATTTTGTCATGACGGCGCGAGAGAAATGCCACCGACGGGTTGGTGACTTCCACCAAGCCACTTTCTTCCATACTAAAAATACCAACTTCGTCAGTGGAGCCAAAGCGATTTTTCACCGCGCGTAAAATACGGAAATTGTGAAAACGGTCGCCCTCAAGATAGAGAACGGTGTCGACCAGATGTTCCAAAGTCTTCGGGCCGGCCACCGCACCATCTTTGGTCACTTGACCGATGAGAATAATTGGTGTGCCGGTACGTTTGGCATAGGCCATAAGCGTGGCGGTGACGGCGCGCACTTGCGTGACGCTCCCAGCGGTACCGTCGACTTCATCAAAGGTAATAGTTTGAATAGAATCAATAATCACGAGAGCTGGTTTCAGTTCATCAATAGTAGCTTGAATAACACCAACATTAGTTTCGGCCAAAAGTTTGAGCTCAGGAGCGGTGACTTTGAGGCGTTCAGCGCGAAGTTTAATTTGCTCCACCGATTCTTCACCTGAAACATAGAGCGTCTTTGGGAGAGTGGTGGCGAGCTGTAGAGAAAGAGTGGATTTGCCGATACCCGGCTCACCACCGAGGAGAATAAGACTGCCCGGGACAATACCACCACCAAGGACAGTATCAAGCTCGCGCACGCCAGTGCTGAGGCGACCGGTGGCGCTAGGCATGACATCTTGAAGGGAAATTGGTTTGCCAGCCGGATAGACAACTTTTTGTTCAGCCTTGGCTACAGTGGGCGCATTAATTTCGGTAAGCGTGCCCCACTTACCGCATTCAAGACACCGACCACTCCATTTGGAATACTGGGCGTCACAGGCGGTGCAAGAAAAAAGAGTGGTAGGTTTTGACATATAGGATTGTTAGTTCTCTTCAGGTTCTTTTGGAAGAACTTCGGTAGGATTTGAGACAGGTGAATTATCAGGGTCGCCTACACAGCTATTGTATTTTTTCATAGCTTGCGTAACGTAGAGGTTAGCAGAGATTTCCTCAGCTGTCGAATTGCGAACTTTTTTACAACCAGCGTTGTAAGCTAGAAAAGCGCCTTCAATTTGGGCTGTTCCACTATGTCCGGCATTACCCGCGCAATCGTACCCCTCTTTAAAAAGAGTAGCAGTAAATTCTAGGTTTTTATCAGCAGTGAGCAGTTCTGGGATAGTAAAACACGTCCCGCCAACAGATCGTCCACGAGTAGTACCTTCACAAAAAGAATTGGTGTAAAGAGTGATCTGACCAAGACCGAGACCGTGACTATAACGCCAATCAAGACCGTAGTCAGGCGCAACATCGGTGAAAGTGTCATCATTTTGCTGGTCAGTGCTGTTATGATCAGCGTATTTATAGTCACTTATATTTGAAACAGGAGGAGAAAATGTATCTTTCAAAAAAGTAATTCCGCTCATTAAGAAGTTTTTGCGAGCTGATACCGCCCCCTTTTGTTTGTAGTTTTCATCATGACCAATAACGTTAGCTCGTGCACCAGACTCTTGGGCAAGCACAGTTTTCATAATACATTTGTCGGCAAAACCAACCTTAACACCGGCAGCGATGGCTTTTCTAATCAATTCATCTTTTTCGTACACCGGTTCATTGGTCACTTTGGTATAGACCGCTGGGTCAATTGGGACAAGATTGACCGGTTCGATATATTTAATGCGCAACGCCTGAAACTTGGTCAGCCTCGGATTGATAGTATTGAGGACAAAATACGACCCCCACATAATCATGAGACCGATAACCACTTGCCCAATTTGATGATAGCCTTCCATCTTGCCCTCACCGCCAGCCGACAAGATAATCGTCACGCCACTTTTAATAATCATGAGGACGGCAATAATGCTGCCGATGACTAAAGCGTAATTGTAGAGAGCCGACAAAAATTCTCCAAGATAGGGAATGTGGATATATCCATCTTTATCTAAAGTTTGTTTGGTATCACTAAAATTGAGCCCAGGAATATTAATTTCCAATGCTGGTTTTTTGAGTTCGACAATTTCATTTTGTACCCCCACACCAAAGATGGTAGTAGTGCTCCGCTGATACTCGTCCATGCGAATAGGATCGAAATAGCAGTAGCCATTTTGACAAGCCGATCCTCCGAGCGCATCCGGCAAATTACTATTAGATACACAATCGCTTTGCGTCGTGCATTCTTTGTCACTCAGGGTACATTTGAGATCTTGGTTAGATCCGCAGACAATTAATTCTCCCTGAGCGAAGACGGCGATAGGGGAGAATAACAGCGGAAAGCTCAAAAGTAATGCGCTGATAGTAGAAAAAAAACGCTTAAATACACGCATACAATTATTGAGCGATAAATGAGGTCAAAAGCTGCTCCAAATCTACATCTTCATTAGGATTGAGCATCTTGTTGTTGATAAAAACAATGGGAGCAGAGGGGAGGCCAAGTTGTTCGGCCAAGACAACATCCTCACCAAGTAATTGGGTGGTAGTCTGGTCAGTCAAGCAATAGTCCCATTGAGGTAAGTTGAGATACAGTGTGGTAGCGATTTCGCGCAACGCTTTGGAACTGAGACGCCCTTTATGAGCAAAAGAAGCGTTTATGAAATCCCAGAAATGGTTTTGTTTTTCAGCACAGACCGCCGCCACGTGAGCAGTGACTGGTTGAGTGAAGATGCCCGATCCAGGATGATCTTTCCAGATAAAACGAACTTTGAGTGGGTTTTTTGTAACGACACCTTCAATTGCTTGGTAGTATTTTTTGGATTGTTTGTCGGTGAGGTCAAAAAAACCAATCACGGTCATTGGAGCACCGGGATTCCCAAGCATTTGATCTTTTTCGGTAGTGGGAACATTAATCAGGTTGGGGCTAAGGAGGGGGAGTGTTTCAGTGGTAGTGGTGATAGACAACGCTTGGCGAATTTGTTGAAACAGAATTAGGCCGGTAAGGGCAATCACCAGAACAAGTGCAAGAAGAAGTTTTTTAAAGGTACTGGTCATAGCCTAGAGATTAACCTGAAAGGCGCCGACTTGCTGCGTGTCGGTAAAAATAACTTTTTTGCGGGTAGCGTCGTAGGAAACAGTGTCAAAGGTGTAATTTTTATCGAGCGCAATTGGTGTTTTGAGACCAGTTTTCAAATCAATCTTATATAAATCATCAGGAGTAGTGCGGGCAATTTCTGGTACCATTCCAGCACCTTCAGGGAGTTCGCGAGGGACGGCGCAGTAAACAGTATTGTCATCGGCAAAGGTGCATTTTTCAGCCCAGGTATTCAGCTGGAGAGATAATCGGCCACTGCCAATTTGATCGCCGTAGGCATTGGTAATCCAGAGTTCTGGTTTGTAGCCGCTGCGAGCGCTATCAACGCTATAGAGTAATTTTTGACCAGTTGTTGACCATTGTGATTGAAAATCTAAACCTTCTACAATAATAGATTTAAAATTTTCTCCGCCCAAACCGAGGAGTAGAATCTCACTCCGGTCGGCGCCTTGCGGAGCGCCAGTTTTGGAAAATGCTGCCACTTGGCGACTTGGTGACCAGTCAACAATAACTTTTTCGGCGTTGTTGCCGAGCGGTTCAATCAGCTTGGTGCCAGTGCCGTCGTCTTTGGTGGTGACGAGCCAGCGATTTTCAGGGGAGAGACCGATACTTTTGGCAGCAATTTCACTGGAATCAGGTGAGAAAGAAAAATCCTCCCAATGTTTTGGCAAAGTGACTTGTTTGTTTTTTGCAAAATCGTACACAATTTTTGAGCCATCAGGATAGGCGAGCACGGCTTTGTCTTGGGTTTTGGCCCAGGTAACATCTTGAACGTTGAAAAAAACCTGATCAGACAGGGCAGACAACGATCCGTCAGCGTTGGTTTTATAAAATTTACCATCGCTTGCGTTGTGGTAGCGAAGCGAGCCGTTGTTTGAAGCGACAGACGGATAGACCGCTAAATCTTTGGTGATTTGAGTGACTGCTTGTGGGCGATAAAAATTTTGGTTGTCTGGCTGGCGAGTAATTCCAGCTGTCGGCAAACCGCCTGCCCCAACTCCACCGCTACCTGCGCCAGCAGTCGTTGTTCTGGTTTGCGAACCAGGAAGAGTCCCTGGGCCTTCTGGTGTTACCGCCCCTGGACGAGTGGTGGTAGGTGCTTGCGAGCGGGTGAACATATAATACAGCCCAAAACCAATGAGTCCAACAAGAACGAGGAAGCCCAAGATAAGAAGTGCGCGTTTAACAGTTGGTGACATACGAAAAAAATTAATAAGCTAAATTAAGCAGCCCGCCGAGGCTGTTGTATTTGTGGGCTTTGGCTGGTGGCTGCTTCGAGCTGATTGGCACGAGCTCGTGCTCTCGCCACATTAATAGATTTTACTTGCTGTGATTGATTATAATATTTTTTGAGGTCTCTGTTAAAGATTTCTAAATCTTTGACGAACTTATCAATTGCTTTAGCGTTTTTACTGAAGGCCTTTGGAAAAATTACGACAAACACCAGAGTAAGTGGTAAAACAAGAATCAATAGAATTGGAATAATGATAGTTTCTAAAGTGGCTGCGAAAGTTTCAGCCCATTTGTTCAAAAAATCCACCACCGCCACACCTCGTTCGGCGTTCTTGAGAAGGCGAATAAGACGATCGGTTATTTTTATTGCTTCGCGAATACTGCGCCGACCAGCGGACTCAATTTTATTAAATAAATAACCAACCCCAGGAATGCGTTTAACAATCATCCAAGCCCAGCCTTTGCCAAATTGCGGGCGAAAAGCACCCAGCTCAGATTCAGAGCTTTCGGCCGAAGTATTTTGTGAGCCCTGCATCTGCCCAGCGCGCGACGAAGACTGTTGTTCGGCCACCGTCTGAGCATCGTCCTCCGAAATTGCTGGTGGTTCGCCTCCAGCCACTTCCTCGTCATCGTTGGCAGCGCTAATACCGCGACTTGTGGTGTAGTCGTTGCTCTGACCAATGTCGCCCTTGAGAAGACCGGTGTCTTCTTCGTCGTCGTTAGCAGCTGTTTTTTTGGAGTAGGGGCTAAGAGGAGCAGTACCGTTTTCCAAAGCACTTGGTGATCCTGGGTCGCTCGGGAGTGTTTGGCGATCGCGCGCTATGTCGCCGGCCGCTCGGTCGGCGACAGCCGGTGCTAAGCGTGGAGGAGTGATCGATCGATCGTCGGATAAGATGTCGGCAGCGGTACTCCCGCTTGGCTCATCCATACCTTCGGCAAAAAAATCACTGGCTGGAGATTCATTCACTCCGAGATCGCCAGCGCCCGCCCCTTGCCCTGATCGGCGAGTGGTGCGACGCACCGTGGCTGTCTGGTCGGGAAGTTTGAGGTCAACAACTAGATTGCTACCATTTTTTTGCGCACTAATATTGCCCGATGTAGCGTCTTTCGAGACAGAAGAGTTGTTAGACTGTGCCCCTCCAGAAGTTTCAGTAGCCTCGGGGTTGTTGACGACAAGCTTATCATCAGCCATAAGGCACGGGTGTTATTTGAGAGCGAGATGTTCGCGCTCAACGACAAGTGAATAACGTGGTTTTATCTTTTTTCGAATAATCGTTTCAGACATTAGCTGCTCAACTCGGCTTCGGAAAATACGACGGACATCGCGGGCGCCCTTTTGCGCAGCTGGTAGTTCAGCAATGAGCCATTCAAGAACAGTATCGTTGCTAGTGAGGCGTGTTTTATAGCGAACTAAGCGCTCGTTGAATCGTTCTAGCTCGAGGGCGGCAATCGAGCGGAGTTTATCCGTGCCAAGAGGTTCAAAAGCGCAGACAGCATCAAGGCGATTGATAACTTCGGGGGTGAAAAATTCTTTGAGACGTTCGAGCAAGATAGAATTGCCAACTAAGGTTGGGGATACGCCACCACTAAAGCCGATCGTGCCACGCTTCACGTCGTCGGCACCGTAGGAAGTTGTCAAAATAATAATAGTATGACGTAAAGAAATTTTGCGACCAGTAGCGTCGGTGATCTCACCATTTTCCAAAATTTGAAGCAGTAATTTCATGACATCGCGATGCGCTTTGTCGACCTCATCAAACAAAAGAACCGAATAGGGGTTCATTTTAATTTTGTCGGTAAATTGGTTGTGCTCTTTGTAGCCAATATAACCAGCCGGTGAGCCGAGAAGCTTACTGACCCCGAAGCTTTCGTTGAACTCACTCATGTCGAGCTTGATTAAAGCATCAGAATGATTGTAGAGAACTTGAGCGAGTGTTTTGGCGAGTTCGGTTTTGCCGACACCGCTTTCGCCAACAAACAAAAATGAAGCGAGTGGGCGATTCGGATTGGAGAGACCAAGTTGAGCTTGGCGAATATGATCGGCGACAGCTTTGATAACAGTATCCTGGCCAACAATGTGTTCTTTGATTTTGGTTTCAAGGCTGAGAAGCGGAGCGGTGTCATCGATAATCAGCTCGCTTGGCTTGGTGCCGATAATTTTGGCCACTTGTTCGGCTACGTCGCGAGCGTTGATTGATCCAAGCATAGTGACTTTTTTGGTCTTCAATCCTTCGGTCACTTTTTTAATTTCAGCGCGAAGACGACTCTCTTCTTTTTTGAGAGTCACCGCTTGATCAAAAGCGTCGTTTTGCGCTGCTGATTCTTTGGCGATAATAATTTTTTCTAGTTTTTGTTCGAGCTTGGCTAATTTGGTTTCGCCAGCCGGTGTTTTGATAGTGAGGCGACGAGCGGCAGCAGTTTCATCAATCAGGTCAATCGCTTTATCTGGTAAAAATTTATTAGTGATGTAGCGCAGCGACAAGGTGACGGCTGCCTGAACTGCTTCTGGAGTAATCGTAATTTTGTGAAACGCTTCGTAGTGTGGGGCAATACCAGACAAAATAGCAACAGCATCTTCAGCGGTTGGCTCTTTGACGGTGATTGGTTGGAAACGGCGCTCCAAAGCTGGATCATTTTCAATATATTTTTTGAACTCTGGCGGAGTGGTGGCGCCAATACAGCGCAGTTGGCCGCGAGCGAGTGCTGGCTTCAAAATATTGGCTGCGTCCATGGCACCTTGGTTGGCTCCAGCCCCAACGATATTGTGGAGCTCATCGATAAACAAAATAACCGACGGGTTGCTCGTCGCTTCTTCAATAACTTGGCGCAGGCGGGCTTCGAATTCGCCACGATAAATCGTGCCAGCAATCAGCATGCCCATATCAAGAGCATAGATTTTTTTGTTGCGGAGCATCTCAGGCACGTCACCCTCAATAATTCGCTTGGCCAAACCTTCAACAATAGCAGTTTTACCAACACCCGGCTCACCGAGAAGTAGTGGGTTGTTTTTGGTGCGACGACTGAGCACCTGAATAGCGCGTTCGATTTCAACGTCGCGACCGATAACTGGGTCAATTTGTTTTTGCTCAGCTTTTTTGGTGAGATTCACGGCAAAAAATTCCAGCGCTGATTCTTTTTTCTTATTTTTCTTTGGCATTGGGTCGATTTCGAGCGGGTCAGCGCCTTCTTCGAGCAGTTCATCGACTTTGTGGGTATTGTCGGCCACTTCGGTGAGGTGGGGGAGGTGTGTGGCGTTGGCCAACACCACGTCTAGTTGTTTCTGGAGTTCGCCGGCATGTACTTTGGCAGTAGTGAGAACACTTTGAACAGTGGAATCACCAAGCGACAGCAAAGCTGAGAGTAAATGTTCTGATCCGATATAATTATGACTGTTTTGCTCGGCGATAGACATGGCTTTTTCGAGTACAGCTTTGGCGCCAGGCGAGAGTGGGGTGAGTGTTTGCTGGTCGGTCGAGGTAGTTAAAAAGCCTTCTTTTTTAGTTGGTAATGTCAAAACAGCTTGTTCAATCATCTTCTCGGAGATTTTGAAGCGGTTCATGATTTCGGTCGCGACCGAGCCTGTTTCGTGGGCGGTAGCAAAAAAAAGATGCACCGGCTCAACGGCTGGATTTTTGAGCTCAGTCGCTAAATGGATACTTTTGGCTAAAATATCTTTGAGATGTGATGAAAATCGATCGAGGAGTTGCATAGAGTGGATACTTTCTGACAAGCGGATTGTTGCGTAAAAGATAGGCGTAGTATAGAATATTTTCACGCTTTAGTCAAAATAAAAAACCTGTTTGTATGGCCTTTCCTCAGCACATTTTTAAAGCTTACGATATCCGCGGACTAGTTGAAGGAGAATTAAGTAGCGATTTAGCCTATGGAATTGGGCGGGCTTTTACTGTTTTCCTCAAGAATAAGGGATTTTTACAGAGTGGGCGCTCGGTGGTGGTGGGGCAAGATATGCGTGCTACCAGCCCGGGGTTTGCCGAAGCAGTAATTCGGGGTATTACCGACGAAGGTGCCTCGGTGGTGACTATTGGGCAGGCTACGACCCCATTGTTTAACTTTGCCTGCGCTCACTATCCTGAGCACGCTGGGGGCATTATGGTGACCGCCAGCCACAATCCAGCTGAGTATAACGGCTTTAAAATGACGCTCGACAACGGCCTGCCTGTTGGAAAAGCGAGTGGTATGGCCGAAATTCGCGATATGGTGGAAAAGAATGTGTTCACTGATGCGGCGACCAAAGGCTCGGTGAGTACAAAAAGTGTTCTTGAGGATTATTACACTCGGGTTTTTAGTTTAGTCTCTCCAAAAGCTATCCGCCCGCTCAAGCTAGTGCTTGATAGTGGCAACGGTATGGGTAAAGTCACTTTTGTGGAACTTTTGAAGCGTTTGCCAGTGACGGTGGAATATTTGTTTCTTGAACCAGACGGCACGTTTCCTAATCACGAAGCTAATCCTCTCAAAACCTCAACCTTGCGCGATTTACAAGCAAAAGTGCGAGAAACCGGGGCGGATTTCGGCTTTGCGCTCGACGGCGACGCCGATCGCATTGGTTTGGTAGATGAGCGAGGCGACATTGTTGACGCTTCGTTTGTCGGCGCGCTCGTGGGGCTCGAAGTACTGAAAGTACATCCGGGTGCTATGATGTTTTTTGATCTTCGCTCCAGTATGATTATCCCCGAAGTCTGGAGTGCAGCTGGCGGAAAGCCTGAGATGTGCCAAGTTGGTCATGCCCTTATTAAAAAACAGATGAAAGAAGTTGGTGCGGCGTACGCCAGTGAATTATCTCAGCACTTGTATTACCAAGATACCTACGATGTTGAATCGACAGACTTATCTCTCTTGTTGGTGCTTCAAATGTTGTCGCGAGAAAATAAACCACTAAGCGCTTTGGTTCAACCTCTCAAAAAATATCACCACTCGGGAGAAATTAATTTTGAAGTACACGACAAAGAAAAAATCATTCGCGCCCTTGAAGAAAAATACGCTCCTCAAGCTCTCGAAAAATCCTATCTCGACGGTTTGTATCTCAAGTTTGATTGGGGTTGGTTTAATGTCCGGGCTAGCAATACCGAGCCAGTGCTCCGCCTCAATGCCGAAGCTAAAGAAGCTGGTGCGCTCCAAGAAAAGCTAGCTGAAATTACCGCAATCATCACTGCCTAATACAAACAAAAAACCAGCCTAAACAGCTGGTTTTTTAGTACCTCATTACGCCATTTCGCGAAGTTTTTTGATGCGTTCTTCGAGTGGTGGATGAGTGGAGAGAAGACTCAGGAAAGATTTGCCAGCAAAAGGATTGCTCAAAAACATATGGGCGGTGGCGCGAGATGCTTGAGGCATTGGCTCATTTTGCATTTTAATTTTTTCTAGAGCGCGAGCCAGCCCCTCTGGATAACGAGTGAGGAGACTGCCAGAAGCGTCAGCTAAATATTCGCGACGACGAGAGATGGCGAGTTTAATCATCTCAGCAATAATTGGGGAGAGGATAGCTAAGACAATACCAATGAGCATAAAAATCATCATGAGTTGTCCGCCACCATTACCACTGTCGCGTTTGCCAAAGATAAAACGACTGCGCAAAAAGAGGTGAGCTAAGATAGAGATAGAGCCTACCATCACCGCAACGAGTGTCATAAAACGAATATCGTAGTTTTGGATATGAGACAATTCGTGAGCGATAACACCCTCCAATTCTTCGTTCTCTAGTTGTTGAATAGCTCCGGTGGTGATCGCGATAGAAGCGAGCTCAGGCTTCCGGCCGGTGGCAAAGGCGTTGATAGCAGTAGAATCAATCAAATAGACTTTAGGAACAGGGAGGCCGGAAGTAATTGCCAAGTTTTCTACCATACGATAGACATAGGCGTTGTCAGCCTGGGTGATTGGTCGGGCGCCACTGGTCCAAAGAGCGATTTTATCGCCCTGAAAATAGGACACGGCGGTACTTCCGAGCGAAATAAGAATGGCTACCCAAACGACACTATAGGTTTCGTCGCCAATCGCCATGCTATAGATATAGCCAAGGCCGATAATAAAAGCGATAAAAACAGTCATCAGGATGACTGAGCGACGCTTGTTGGAATCAATTTGTGAGTACATACAAGATAATAAAAGTATGTAGTGAGTATAGAAGACGCTACCCCGGCTGTCAATTAAAAAGGTTTCGCCCGCTCCAGTGACTACTGAAGCGGGCGGGGTAAACCTCCTTGTGAGTTGTGGGTCATTTCTAAACCTACTAGGCGAGGCCCGTCAGTCGTTCGCCAACGTCTCCAGCGCCGGGAACGATATAGCTCTTGTCGGTCAGTCGCCGGTCCACCGAGTAAGTGTAAATGCGCAGTGGGAGGCCGAGGCCACTCAACTTCTCAGCGAAATAGCTCGTGATGATGAGATTGAGACAAAGGATCTTCTTCGGCTGACCGAGACCGCCTTCAGCGTACTGCCTCAGCGCTTGCGTGATCGTCGAGCCAGTTGCTCCCATGCAGTCGGGGATGAGGAGAATCTTGCCGTCGAGATTGCCGAGCTTCCTGTAGCTCACCTCGGCTCCTTGGACATGGCCATCGCTGTTGCTCACCCGGCTGATGCCGAGAAAATCAGTGCGATGCTGGTCGAGATATTCGTCGAGCGCTTCCGAGCAGATGTTCGACGGAATATCACCGCCCCTGAGAAGATTGAGGATGACCACCTCAGTCGAAGGGTCAATGACAGCGCTCGTCGCAATCGCGTCGTCAACGTAGGCCGACATTGGAGTAGCTACCGAAGTCTGCTTGATCGGAAATTCGCGCGATACCACTTCTTGAATGAGCTTCCTGTACAAACTGCGAGTCAGGCGACGAAAATCACCTGGCTTGGTATTTTTGTCGCGCCAGCGAGACAGCTCCGACTGGGCGCAACGGTCGTGAAGAACCGCCGTACAATTGTAGGGGCGCATGGTTCACCGTTTATCTCGTTCCGGTTGGAAATACCTGCCCAAACGACCGGATAGCGTCGAGCAGTAAATTTGGGCTAGTGTAGCGATTGTAAGGCATTTTGTCAATTAAAAAACCCCGACCAGAGTGATCGGGGTTTAGGCTTAATTATTTATTAGAACTGTACTTTTACGTTAGTGCGTTCACCTTCAGCAGCCGAGAAGAATTCATATTTAGTGAATCGTAGTAATCCAGCGATAAGATTGGTTGGGAAAACTTGGATCTTGGTGTTGAAATCACGGACGTTACCATTGTAAAATCGGCGAGAAGCTTGGATTTTGTTTTCAGTATCAGAAATTTCATCCTGTAATTGTAGGAAGTTCTGACTAGCCTTCAAATCTGGATAGGCTTCAGATACAGCAAACAAACTCTTAAGCGTGTTAGAGAGTTGGTTTTCAGCTGCTTCACGTTGTGCCAAAGTGGCATTTTTGTCATCGTGCGTTTTCATGGCAGCCGAGCGAGCTTCGGTCAATTTGACCAATGTTTCGCGTTCGTGAGTCATGTAGCCCTTAACCGTTTCTACCAAGTTAGGGATAAGATCATAGCGACGTTTGAGCTGGACATCGATATCACTGGTGGCTTCGTCAACACGATTTTTGAGACGGATCAAACCGTTGAAGGTGAGAATCAGCCAAAGTGCCAAGACACCTAAGACGATAAGAGCTATAACAAGTGGTGACATACAATATATAAGGTTAAATGGAGGCCGCCTATTAAAGTGGGCGATCACCCTTTATTTTTATCTGTTCGTAGTATATACTACGAAAATTAAGTTAGCAAGTTGTTTTACCTCTATGTTCACTTTGTTTGTCTTTCTCGCTGTCCTTGGTATTCTTGTTATTTCACACGAATTTGGCCATTTTATTATGGCTCGTCGAGCTGGTATCCGAGTAGAAGAATTTGGCTTTGGTTTTCCTCCGCGCCTGTTTGGTGTTCGCCGGTTGGTAGAAAATGGACAGGTGCGCTGGCAATGGGTGGTGGGTCGTGAATCGACACAGCAAGAAGACAGAACCTTACCAACCCTCTATTCCTTTAATCTCATTCCGCTCGGTGGTTTTGTGCGGATTAAAGGCGAAAACTCAGCTGAAATCGGCGCTGGCGACACTGACAGTTTTGCCCGAAAAAATACTTGGATTAAAACAAAGGTGCTTCTTGCTGGTGTCGCTATGAATGTCCTGGTGGCCTATATTTTGCTATCAGTTGGTTTTATGATTGGTCAGCCAACGGTAGCTAACGGTACCACCCTGCTAGCCGACCGACATTTACATATCGTGGAAGTTTTGGCAGGCACACCAGCTGAGCAAGCTGGACTTTTGCCAGGCGACGTAGTTTTAAAAATAGGGGAGACGAATGCTCCAACTCTGAGTGAATTTCAAACCCATATTGCCAGTCACGAAGGGGCACCGGTAGCTATCACCATCACTCGCGGGGCAGAAACAGTAGAAAAAACTATTACACCAACACTACTCAAAGAAACCGGTCGAGCAGCCATTGGGGTGGCGCTCGCTGACGTTGGGGTAGAGAAGTATGTCTGGTACAAAGCTTTTTATAAAGGTATTTTTGCCACCGGTGTGTATATTCGAGAAATTGTGGTTGCCTTCGGCCTATTATTTAAAGGTATTTTCACTGGTCAGGGGGTTGATGGCAATATCTCTGGCCCAGTTGGTGTCGCTGTAATGACTGGCGAAGTCGCCCGCCTCGGTATTAGCTATCTTTTGCAATTTACCGCAATGCTATCGCTCAATTTGGCCGTGTTGAACGCTTTGCCTATCCCAGCGCTTGATGGCGGTCGCTGGTTGTTTGTCCTTATCGGCGCCATTCGCCGACGCCCAGTCACTCCGCGCCTTGAGCAAACCATTCACGCCGTTGGTTTTATGGCCCTCATGTTTTTGGTGGTGGTCGTCACCGCCAAGGATCTCGGAACGTTTAAAGACGTCTTTATTGGTTGGTTCCAAGCTATTCTCTAATCACTATGGGTGAAAAGAAAGTCGTCGATATTCAATTTGGACGCGAAAACCGACTAGCTGCAAAAGCTGAGCGGTGGTTTGAAGAAGTTGTTCTTGAGCGATTAATCTTCAAACTAGAAAAATCAGCTGTTTTGAAGCTGTTTCGCTCAGAACAACTCGCTGTGAATTTTAAAAGCATTTTTCTACTTTTTACCAAAGATAATTCCAACCTCCACTTTGAAGATCGTCTCCGGGAAACTTTGGAAGCTATCTTAAATAATGACAAAGCTTTTCGGCTGTTGTTCGCTGAAGCGAGAGATGCTACAGTATACGATGTTAAAGACGAATTTACCGCCCATAAGGAAATGAGAACTGCTTTAGAAGAAGCCTTTGATACAACTCAAGCTGTCAAAAAACCCTAACGAATTATGCAATCTAAACTTGAACAATTAAAAAATGAAGCCCTGCTCGCTATTAAAGCGGTAAAAGACAAGGCGCATTTAGAGGAGTTGGAAAACAAACTACTCGGTCGTAAGGCTGGGGAGCTTACTCAGCTCTTGAAAGAGCTCAAGGATTTAACTGGTGAAGCTCGCGCTGCCGCTGGGCAACTGGCCAATGAGGTTAAGCAGGTGATTGAAGCTGAGTTTAAAGCTCGTCGTACTATTTTTGAAACTGAAGAGTGGGCGACTCGCGCCGAAGAAGAGCGAATCGATATTTCCGAGCCGTCACTTGGAGTGTCGCGCCAGGGATCGCTTCATCCAAATACGTTGGTTCAACAAGATCTCGAAGACCTTTTCACCTCGATGGGTTTTGCTGTGCTCGACGGCCCGGAGCTCGAAAGTGATTATTATAATTTTTCCGCCCTCAATATTCCTGAAAATCATCCGGCTCGCGATATGCAGGATACGTTTTATGTTAAAGGGCATAGCAATTGGGTGATGCGCACCCACACCTCGCCGATGCAGGTACGAGCGCTCCAAAAATATGGCGCGCCACTGCGCGCTATTGTGCCGGGCAAATGTTTCCGCAATGAAGCTACCGACGTTCGTCATGAACACACCTTTTACCAAATGGAAGGACTAGTCGTTGATAAAAATATTACCTTTAGCCATTTGAAAGGCGTGCTCGAAGCTGTCGCTAAGCATCTCTACGGCGAAGAAACAAAAGTACGTCTTCGCCCGAAGTTTTATCCGTTTGTGGAGCCAGGTGTTAATGGTGAAGTATCTTGTTTCATGTGTAAAGGCGTCGGTTGTCGCTTATGCAAACACAGCGGTTGGCTCGAAGTCTTTGGCGCCGGCATGGTCCACCCAAATGTGCTCAAAGAGGGTGGTGTAGACAGTTCGGTGTATCAAGGTTTTGCCTTTGGTTTTGGTTTGACGCGTTTGGTGATGCTCAAATATGGTATTGATGATATTCGCCTGCTCCAAAACGGCCAGATTTCTTTCTTAGAACAGTTCTAGACACCACTATGCGTATCTCATTTTCATGGCTCAAAAAACATGTTGCGATTCCAGAATCGCTAACGCCGGCTGAGCTCGCCGAAAAATTAAAATTAAGCACAGTAGAAGTTGAAGGTGTTGAGTATGCTGGCGCACACCTTGATAAAGTTGTTGTTGGCAAAGTGCTGTCGGCCGAAAAACACCCTAATGCTGACAGTCTACAGGTGTGCCAGGTAGATACTGGCGCCGAAACGGTGACGATTGTCTGTGGTGGCAGTAATGTTGTGCCAAATATGTACGTGGCAGTTGCTCAAACTGGCGCCAAAGTGCGTTGGCATGGCGAAGGCGAGCTGATTGAGCTCAAACCGGCTAAGATTCGTGGCGTTGAATCCAACGGCATGATTTGTGGTGCTGACGAAATTGGTTTGGCCGAACGTTTTCCAAAAAAATCTGAAAAAGAAATTGTTGATCTCAGTGGGCTCAAGGTGCGCGCTGGCGAATCGCTCGCCAAAGCGCTTGGCCTGAGCGATGCTGTTTTTGAAATAGACAATAAATCGCTGTCTAACCGTCCAGATTTGTGGGGGCACTACGGCCTGGCTCGCGAAGTAGCCGCGCTCACTGGCCGCCCGCTTCAGCCGTATAAAACAGTGGAAATTAAAAAAGGCAAAGGCGTTGATTTGAAAATAAAAAATAACGATACCAAAGCGTGTCCGCGCTATATGGCTGTCGCTGTGAGCGGGGTAGTAGTTGTTCCGTCACCCCGTTGGCTAGAAGAAAGTCTTTTAGCGGTTGGGGTGCGCCCTATCAACAATGTTGTTGATGCGACTAATTTTGTCATGCTTGATCTCGGCCAGCCACTTCACGCTTTTGATGCGGGTGCTGTGTCTGGTGGGGAAGTGGTGATTAGATCTGCAAAACACGGTGAAAAAATTACCACCCTGGATGACAAAGAGCGTGAACTCGAAGAAGGAATGCTCTTGATCGCGAGCAAAGAAAAACCACTAGCTATCGCTGGGATAATGGGTGGCAAAGATAGTGGAATTACTGGAGCCACCACCACAGTGATTATTGAATCAGCGAATTTTTCAGCTGACAGTATCCGAAAAACTTCAACCAAACTCGGGCTTCGCACCGACGCTTCGGCTCGTTTTGAAAAAAGCCTCGACGTCACTCTGCCAAAAATTGCTTTGGAGCGAGTTGTTGCGCTCATTCAAGAAATTGCGCCCGGCGCCAAGGTGGCGAGCGCGGTTGTTGATGAAGGGGTGAAAACGGCACCAAAAGTAGTACTCACTATGCCAGCCGATTTTTGTGAAAAGAAAATCGGTCTCTCGGTGCCGGGCAACACAGTGGTGGCGATTCTCTCGCGCTTAGGTTTTGACGCTAAAGAAAAAAAAGGAATGATTACAGTTATAGTGCCAAATTGGCGCACCAAAGATGTTTCTCGCGCTGAAGATATCGTCGAAGAAGTTTTGCGTGTCGTTGGCTACGCCGCTGTGCCGGCTAGTCTGCCAATCTTCCCAATTACTCCGCCAGCGGTGAATAAACTAGGCGCTCTTAGCCGAACTATTCGTCGCATTTTGGCGCTGGAGTTGGGATATAACGAAACGTATAACTATTCGTTTGTGAGCGCTTCGCAGGTGACTAAACTTGGTGAAGATACGAACTTGTCTTTGGAATTAGATAATCCGCTGTCCAAAGAAAAACCCCTGATTCGTCGCTCACTACTACCAAATCTTTTGGAAAATGTCGCCACCAACGCCACTCGTGGGAGTGTCCGCTTGTTTGAAATTGGGCAAGTGTATACCAAAGAAAATCCAGGGCTACGAGCTCTGCCTCAAGGCGACGAGCTCTTGCC
>CAYUBH010000016.1:0-17525 GCA_964442985.1 uncultured Gammaproteobacteria bacterium | reverse complement strand
TCAAAAACTCCGTCTCAGCTGTCACCCAGTGCAGTTCGCTGTCAATCAAGGTGCCGTCCATATCAAAAATAACCGCTTTAATACTCATAGTTTTATTCAACAGTAACACTTTTAGCTAAATTACGAGGTCGATCAACATCTCGCCCCAAAGCCACAGCCATATGATAGGCAAACAGCTGTAGAGGAATCGTAGCCACTAACGGCTCAACCAACTCCATTGTCGGCGGAATATAAACAACGTCATCAGCCAACTCACGAACTGCTTCATCACCTTCGGTAGCAATGACAATAAGTGGGGCTTTGCGGGCACGAATTTCTTCAATGTTGCTACGCATTTTATCGTAGAGCTGGTTTTTGGTGAGAATGGCCACCACCGGAAAATCTGGTGACAACAGAGCGATTGGCCCATGCTTCATCTCGCCTCCTGGATAGGCTTCGCTATGAATATAGCTTATTTCTTTTAATTTAAGCGATCCTTCAAGCGCCACTGGATACAAACTACCCCGCCCAAGATACAAAAAATTAGGGTAGTTCTTATATTTTTCAGCTAATTGTTTCATGGTATCACTCAATCCGAGTGCTTGAGTCATTTTAGCTGGCACTTCTTGAAGAGCTTTGATGAGGCGCTCTCCTGTCGCTGGGGTCACTCGACGAGTTCGACCAAATTGAAGCGCGTACATCAGAAGTACCGCTATCATATTAGTATACGCCTTTGTTGAAGCAACGGCGAGCTCGGGGCCGGCGTGAATATACGTGCCACCATCAGTCTCGCGGGCCATAGTTGAACCAACAACATTGACCACCCCGCGCACAAAAGCTCCTTTACGCTTAGCCTCACGAAGAGCCGCGAGCGTGTCCGCTGTTTCACCAGACTGCGACACCCCAAAAACAAGCGTGTGTTTATCAATAATCGGATCACTATAACGAAACTCACTAGCCACCTCTACTGTCGTTGGAATGCCAGCCAATCGTTCAAATGCATATTTACCAACCAAAGAGGCATACGAGGCAGTACCACAAGCAATAAGGATAATCCGATTCACTTGGTGCATCTCCTCTTCGGTCATATTGAGCCCACCAAGATGAGCTGTGCCGTCTTTTTCCACCAACCGCCCGCGCATAGCGTCCTGAACAACTGTTGGTTGGTCAAAAATCTCTTTGAGCATGAAATGTGGGAAGCCATTTTTTTCCGCTTCTGCTTCATTCCAGGTTATATGCTCAGCTTGTTTAGTAATTTTTTCATCTTTGAGATTAGTTATATCTGCTCGCTCCGGAGTAATAACAGCAATTTCTCCGTCATCTAAAAAAATAACATTTTGAGTGTATGCAAGCATCGGCGACGTATCCGAGGCCACATAATATTCTTTGTCACCCACTCCAATTACTAATGGACTGCCCAAACGAGCCGCCACCAACGTATGTGGCGCATCTTTATGCATCACCACCACGCCATAGGTGCCACGCACCAAACGAAGTGCCGCTACCACTGCCAAACGCAAATCACCAGTATAGTGCTTTTCAATTAAATGCGCCAAAATTTCTGTATCTGTTTGAGACTGAATAGTGTGTCCGGCCAAATGCACCTCTTTTAGCTCTCTATAATTTTCAATAATACCGTTATGCACCACAACAATCGATCCACTACAATCAGCGTGAGGATGCGCATTTTCTTCGGTCACTCCACCGTGGGTGGCCCAACGTGTATGGGCAATACCAGTGCTTCCCGCTACTGTCACTGTTTTTAATTTTTCAGCCAGATTATCAATTTTTCCAACTGAACGAACACGTGTCAAAAGCGTACCGTCCGATACCGCCACGCCCGAAGAATCATATCCACGATATTCCAAACGGCGAAGCCCCTTCACCAAAATCGGCAAAGCTTGTTTGGAACCAACATACCCAACAATTCCACACATAGGCAAAAAATTAAATAATGGTTTGAGCCAAATCGAGATGCTCTTTCGTATTAATCCCAATAGCCTCCCCTGGAGCAATCGTCACCGTCCCAACACGCGCCCCTTCGGACAAGGCAACGGCTAATAAATCGGTCAAATAATACTCTTTCTGAGCATTATTGGTCTGCAATTGCGACAGATGTGTTTTAAGCCACGCCGTGTTGAAACACATGTACGACGTATCAAGCTCAGTCACAGCTGCTTCCTCAGGAGTAGCGTCTTTTTTCTGAACATTTTTAACCAACCGACCAGAACTGTCTCGGATAATACGCCCAAAGTCAGCAAAATACGCATACGACCCCTCAAAATGAGGTACTGTCGTAGTCATGAAAGTCATACTGTTATTACCAGCTTGATGAGCCGACACCAAACGAGCAATCGAAGCACTCGAAATAAAAGGCATATCGCCATACAACACCACAACATGCTCAAACGAGCTCCAGAGGGCTTCCGCCACACCAACCGCGTGCCCCGTCCCCAACTGCTCTGGCTGGACAGCATACACAGCTCGATCGCCAAGGTACTCTTGTACCAAGGTATGGCGTGGGGATACCACAACGATTGGTTTTTCGCCAAACGAAACCCCTTCAGCACTTCGGACAACATGCGACACTAATGGCTCCCCCTTAAAAAGATTCATCACTTTAGGGATTCCTGTTTTCATCCGTTTTCCATCACCCGCTGCCAAAATAACAATTCCAATTGAAGACATATTAAAAGAATGTAGTAAGAATTTTTTGCAATGATTTTAAATCAATCGCCACAGCGACACGACCAGGGAAATCTTTTTCTAATTTTTCAAAATCTTTTTCTCGATAACGCACATCGCGAATTTCGCGACGAACCAATGCGACTAATTTTGGATAATCACGTAGTAACTCACGAGTTTCATCTGGTTTATCATTAATAATAATGGTCTCGTGGCCGTCAAAACGCTTACCGAACAACCGGATAAGTGAATCACTTTTACCTTTTTTACTATCATCAGTAAACACCACAGAATCAAGGTCAAAATAGCTCTGTAGACCTGATTGATAGAACTTAGCTTCTTGCCACTCGCGCACACCAAGACTCAACAAATAGCTATCTATTTTTTTCTTTTGACACCACTCCACAATATCTCGCGCGCCTGGCAAAAGCTGATCTGTTGTTTCCATTTCACGAATAATTTTTTCAACTTTAGTAGTTAAAAAATCTTTTTTATCTTTAGCTAATCTTTTTTTCACTGTTTCCAAATACGTTTCGAGGCTCATAGTAATTTTATCTCCTCGAAGACGAGCTTCGTTATACATCTGATACGCTTCTACTTGAGAATAACCATGTACACGAGCGATAGACCAAAAAAACTCTTTACGTTTTTCAGTATCGTAGAGGGTATTATCAAAATCAAAGACAACTTGAGTTATCGGTTGTATTACAAGCTTTGCCATACATGATCAAAAATAGTTTTTTGCGTATCGCTCACTCCAGCGTTCTCAATTACCACACCAATTGGCTCTTGCTTGGCATTAAGCGAGATGTAAGCCGTCTTTCCAGGGTAAATAATAATATACGTCGGCGTAGCTGGAGCAGTTCGAAGCCATTTACGTTCATCCAAACCTCGCAATTCACCACCTTCACCAATCGCAATCACTTGAACAGCAATACCCTTACTAATACGAACATCGCTAAACGTCGGAAAAGCATCGTAGAGATATTCTCGGATGCTCGCTGCCGAATAAATACGATATCGCTTCTCTCCCGACTCTTCACAGGTCTTCAAAACATCTTCCAAAAGAGCGCCGAGTGCCTCGCGTTCAAAATACCGAGCGACCGGCTGCTCACCGCCTTTATTATAGAGCGAACGTAGTTCAGGAATAGATGACACTACTTGTTTACCAGCTTCGTGGACCACCAATTCTTGACGGCGAGCCATAAGCTCGAGCTTGGCCGGATCTTCGGCTACAAAAAATTGCTTATTTTCTTTTTCATAAAAATCAACCAAGCCTTCTTCCTGAAGCCACTTCAATGATTCGTAGACCACCCCGCGATTGAGTCCGCTCGCTGTTGCCACCGCTCGAACCGAAGCCGGCCCAAGCCGAAGCAAGGTCATATACGTTGTCGCTGCCTTTTCAGAAAAACCTAATTTTTTGAGTATGCCAATAATCATAGAGATATGCCTTAGTATACCACCCTAATAATTACTGTCAATTTTTATAAAACAGTTTTGCACAGTTTTACTTTAAAATAGCTAAAATTAGCCAATAAAACAGAGCGCTATTGTCATAGATACTAAAAAAGACAGGGTGGTAAACCCTGTCTTTTGCTATTCAGGAACACTATTCGTATTCAAGGGCGGTAGTATAGAGACCGCGGGTCGCTGCGCTCGCCAAAGCTCCTCGATGAATAAAGATTTCTTGAGCTTTCTTGGTGTGCCCCTCTACCCCACGCCAAGCGTGGAGTGTTGCATTCTGCAATGCCCGTCCAAAAGAAAAAGAAAGCACCCAAGGAGCTCGACTGAGTCCATATTCAGCAATCGCCGATAGATTAGTACAGGCTTGAGCTTCGGTTTGTCCACCCGACAAGAAAACAATTCCTGGAACCGTTTTTGGCACAACTTCCAAGAAACAATCAATAGTCGCTCGAGCTATTTCTTGTGGAGTAGTCACTTGCGGACACGAATCACCCGGCAACACCATGCCCGGCTTCAAGAGAATAGAACGAAGATTCACTTTATGTCTTTCCAAAGCGTCAAATACCGCTGTCAGGACTCGCTTCATCACTTGTGCCGTTTCTTCAAGCGTATGTGAACCGGTCATCAAAATTTCTGGCTCAACAATTGGTACAATATGATGTTTTAAACACAAAACAGCATAGCGCGCCAAGCGATCAGCGTTTTCTCGTATACAGCCTTCTGACGGTGTTTTCTCGCTAATACTAAATACCGCCCGCCACTTAGCAAACACTGCCCCGAGCGTCTTATACGTACTCAACCGAGAATCCAAATCATCCAACCCTTTGGTAACTTTTTCCGTGGCCGAGCCATCATACTGCTCCAAACCAGTGTCTACCTTTACCCCCACCAGCACACCTTGATTGTGTAATGTTTTTACAAAAGAAACACCTTCCTTTGTTTGCTGAGACAAGGTTTCTTCAAACAAAATAGCTCCGCTAATATAACGACTGATATCTGGTGTCGTAAACAACACTTCACGATAGGCCGCTCGATTAGCTTCGGTATTCGTGACCCCATTATCAAGAAAACGTCGCCCAATAGTTTCCACGCTTTCGTCAGCTGCCAAAATACCTTTTCCCGGCACTAATAATCGTTTAATAGTTGTTGCTACCTGGTTGGTAAATGGCCACATAGAAGTATTATTTCTGCCCTTTCCACTCTGCTAAAAATTCATCGATAAACAGGCGGAGAAAGCGCTCCCGACCAACTGCCAATTCTTTAGCAGTAGCCGTATTCATGAGCGCCGGCAATTTGAGTAATTTTTCGTAAAAATAATTTAAACTGGTACTATCGGTTTTACGATACAGATAGTCGTCTTTAGTAATATATTTACGTGGTTTTTTATGCGGATCGTGCATCATTCGGTCGATATGTCCGCCAGCTGCAAAGGTGCGCGCAATACCAATCGCTCCAAGTGCATCGAGCCAATCAGCGTCTTGGACAATTTTTCCTTCCAAGGTTTTAGCTTTTTTAGTATCTTCACCCAAATATTGACTAGATACAATAATACCATGAATCGCCTCTTGTGTCTCTTCGGGAATATCAAGCACATCCATCATCCCTGTGAGCGCGAGCATACCTTTTTTTTCATCAAAATTATGGTGTTTGTAACTACGAAAATCGTGAAGCAAAACAGACAGCTCAATAATTTCTAGATCGCCACCTTCAACTGCTTGAATCCGACGCGCCAAATCAAGCACCCGCTCAATGTGGTACCAATCACTCCCCGAAGGGTTACTGTAAATTTTTTTACGAACATAGGCCGCTGTTTTCGCAACAAGTTTATCGCTCATACGGGAGGGTAAATGTAGAATCTAGACAAAATTAAAAAAAACTTCTCAAAAAAGAGAAGTTTGGGGAAGGCAAAAGCCGAACAAGGCAGCGTGTTCGCTCAAAGCCGGTGATACTAAAACGATAGGATATACCATAACACTACCTATGGTAAGACACCCCTACCTTATCACCCGCTGACTGACTCGTCAATTATGGGTGGGTAGGTACAAAAAAACTGAGTACATTGTCCAGGCGCCGGCCTACTTTCGCGATTACGCTATCATGGGCGCTGAAAGGCTTAACTGCCGAGTTCGGGAAGGGATCGGGTGTGACACTTTCGCTCAAGGCACCTAGACATTATACTCAGTTTTAACAATCATGATCAAATAGGGTAAGCTTTGCTTCATACAACCGCTTAATGCTATTTGCTATTACTTTTGAAGCGCTACTTAGCGCTTCCGTTATGCGCTCGACCGATTAGTATTCCTCCGCTCAACATATTACTATGCTTACACGTAGAACCTATCAACCTCATCATCTATAAGGGGTCTATAACGAATGTTAATCTTGAAGACGGCTTCACGCTTAGATGCTTTCAGCGTTTATCCGTACTCGACGTAGCTACCGAGCAATGCTCCTGATGGAACAACTCGCACACTAGAGGTCGATCCTTCCCGGTCCTCTCGTACTAGGGAAGAGCCTTCTCAACATTCTACGCCCGTAACAGATAGGAGACCGAACTGTCTCACGACGTTCTGAACCCAGCTCGCGTACCGCTTTAATTGGCGAACAGCCAAACCCTTGGGACCTTCTCCAGCCCCAGGATGCGATGAGCCGACATCGTACATGGTTCCCTAGTTTCTTAGGGGGTAGACTATATCTTCTTCTTATTCTGGACAGTGAGCGGATGCTACTTCTAGCACGTGACCCGCAATATCTCAGTTGTATGTAATAAGAGTCGGCGTATTGCCTGCTCACAAGTGAGCAAGCCTCCCCTTTCGGGTCAGTCGTTACGGGGTCAGCCAGCAGTTAACTGGCGACTTCCCACGGGGTTGCCGGGTGACACGGGCGTGTCACTGACGGGTTCTCCGTTATAAGCCGATTGTGATCTTTTTTTGTCCTATCTTTACTATATTAAACTAGTTAAACGAAAATAATTGGAGATACATTGCTGTATGTGCACCCCGATAAATTTAAGGTGCCAAACCGGGCCGTCTATGTGGACTATCGGGCCCGATCAGCCTGTTATCCCCGGAGTAGCTTTTATCCGTTGATCTTCCACCTTCCTATGAAGGATGGTCGGTTCACTAACTTCCGCTTTCGCGACTGCTCGAGTTGTAGCTCTTGCAGTAAAACAGACTTGTGCGTTTGCGCGTCCAGCTCGATTTCCATCCGAGCTAAGTCTATCTTTGTAAACGCCTCCGTTACTTTTTGGGAGGCAACCGCCCCAGTTAAACTACCCATCAGCCACTGTCTTCTCCCCCGGATTCACGGGGGAAAATTAGGCATACAGATAACTAAGGGTGGTGTCTCATTGGCGCCTTGCGGCTCCCACCTACGCTCAACATAGTTATCCGTATACCAATAGCAAATTGTAGTAAAGCTTCACGGGGTCTTTTCGTCTAGTTACGGGTAGGAGGCATCTTCACCTCCCTTGCAATTTCACTGAGTCCCTCGTTGAGACAGTCGCACTATCGTTATGCCATTCGTGCAGGTCGGAACTCACCCGACAAGGAATTTCGCTACCTTAGGACGGTTATAGTTACCGCCGGCGTTCATCAGCGCTTCGGTTCAGAGCTTGCACTCCTCTCCTTAACGTTCTGACACTGGCCAGGCATCACTCCCTATACGTCAGCTTACGCTTTTGCAGGGAGCTGTGTTTTTGGTAAACAGTCGCAGTGCGTCTTTTGTTGAAACCCATATTGCTATGGGCGGGCCTTATCCCGAAGTTACGGCCGCTGTATTGCAGAGTTCCTAAACGAGGGTTCTCTCATACGTCTTAGTCTTCTCGACTTATCTACCTGTGTCGGTTTACGGTACGGTTACATACAGCTTAACGATTCTAAGCTTTTCTAGACACCCTGTCTCCTTACGTTGACTCTACCCGAAGGCTTCGTCTTCATCTTGCGAAACGTGTATATTCAATCCACGCGTAAAGTTTCAAAATGTGCACTTAAAACCAAACTGTATATAGTGCAGGAATATTAACCTGCTCTTCCATCGGTTACGCCTTTCGGCCTGGCCTTAGGATCGACTAACCCTGGGGCGATTCTCGTTGCCCAGGAAACCTTGGATTTTCGACGGGGAAGATTTTCACTTCCCTTGTTGCTACTTATGCCTGCATTCTCACTTCGTATCACTCCATCCCGGCTCACGCCTAGGACTTCAGCGCAGATACGAACGCTCCTCTACCACATTGCACTTGCGTGCAAGTTCGCAGCTTCGGTACCATATTTGAGCCCCGATACATTTTCGGCGCTAAAACTCTTGACCAGTGAGCTGTTACGCTTTCTTTAAAGGATGGCTGCTTCTAAGCCAACCTCCTGGTTGTATAAGAGTTAAAACCACCTTTTACACTTAATATGGATTTAGGGACCTTAGCTAGCGATCATGGGCTGTTTCCCTTTTGTCAATGGCGCTTAGCCGTCACTGACTGACTCCCGAGATCTGACTACTGGTATTCGGAGTTTGATTGAAAACGGTATCCCGAAGGACCCAATTCTCATCCAGTGCTCTACCACCAATAGGAACTCTCGAGGCTAGTCCTAAAACTATTTCGAGGAGAACCAGCTATCACCGAGTTCGATTAGAATTTCTCTCCTATCCACAACTCATCACCGAGTGTTGCACGGCTCGTGTGTTCGGACCTCCTCTTTCCTTTCGGAAAGACTCATCCTGGTCATGGATAGCTCACCCGGTTTCGGGTTATGTGCATGCCATTATATACGCCCGTTAAGACTCGCTTTCGCTACGCCTCCACCCCAGAGGGGTTTAAGCAACGACATACAGCACACTCGCAGGCTCATTCTTCAATAGGAATACGGTCACCCTTGCGGGCTCCCGCTCTTTGTAAGCACACGGTTTCAGATACTATTTCATCGCCCTCATCGGGCTGCTTTTCACCGTTCCCTCGTGGTACTTGTCCACTATCGATCACTAAAAGTGTTTAGTCTTAGACCATAGTCGGCCCAGATTCAGACGGAATTTCACGAGTCCCGCCCTACTTAAGTATATCTACTATGAGTACATTATTTTTTTCGCGTACCGGACTATTACCGTCTGTGGTTGTCCGTTCCAGGACAATTCTGCTAAAAATAATTTCCTCACCCAGTCTAACAGGTAACTGGCATTGATAACTTACAACGTCGTATAGACAACGGCCTGTCCTTTAAGGCACCGTTCAAGTTTAATCTTGCGATCAACCTCTTACGATACCAACATCTATACGATTTAGACTTTTCCCTCTTCGCTCGCCACTACTAAGGGAATCTCTTCGATTTCTTTTCCTCTAGGTACTGAGATGTTTCACT
The DNA here is from genome assembly GCA_964442985.1 of uncultured Gammaproteobacteria bacterium. Classification (GTDB taxonomy): domain Bacteria; phylum Patescibacteriota; class Patescibacteriia; order Magasanikbacterales; family GWA2-37-8; genus 2-02-FULL-45-10. The sequence goes on along the minus strand of CAYUBH010000016.1, from coordinate 8,052 downwards.
TCCCTAGGTTTCCTTCCAGCACCTATGTATTCAGTGCAGGATACCCAGCTTATAGCTGAGTGGGTTTCCCCATTCGGACATTCCCGGATCAAAGCTTGTTTGGGAGCTCCCCGAGACTTTTCGCACCCTACAACGTCCTTCTTCGTCTTTTAGTGTCAAGGCATCCACCATGTGCCCTTGTTGAAATTGCGCACAACGAAAACACTCAATAGTGCTTCATTGTATATTTCGCAATAGCATTTTGTAGCATTGTGTTACTTACTTTTTTATTGACTCTGCATTTTTTCAGTCAATTGCAATTGTATGGGCTTCGCTTCATGCTTGCGCACAAAACTAACCTACATACCCTATTTGATTATGATTGCTATATACTGGTAAGTTGTCAAAGTACTATCCGGCACTATCAAACGCGTTGTTCCAACTATTGTTGGCTGTGGGCGTCTGCCAGTCCTAGAAAAAATAAAACCGCTTTCAAAGGCGGTAACGTGGGTCAGCTCGAGAGGGAGCTTAGCAACCGCTTGTAACTTCGGAGTAAAATGTTGTAGTTGTAATAAACATTGTTGTTTGTACTTCTACGTTTTACCCAGAGGTCCAAGCGATACGGTAATCAATCAGAGTCTTGTGGACGTGGCTCCTTTTTAGGAGGTTTCAGTGTAGGACGATTTTACATTAATGCCGGGTGGGTGTCAAGAGGTAGTATGGGGATAAGTTGGGTACAAAAAAACGAGCCTTGAAGCCCGCTTTTTACAGGGTATTTAAAATTTACTCCCATCACCTAAATCATCCTCTTCATCTTCTTCGTCGTCCATACTATCGGGGGCTTTTTCATCTTCTTCTAAACGAGTGGTGGTGTCAGCTTCATATTCATCGGCTTCGGCAGCCGCTTCTTCGGCCAACTCTTCTTTGAATGTGTGCCATTTAGCACCAAGAATTTCTTTCATCCCTTCAATATCTTGATCTGGATCAAGCTCGCCCAAATCCACATGGCCTTCCACCACTTCTTCTACTAAATCGTTCCATACATCACGCGCGGTGGTTGCTTCTTCGCGAGCAAGCTCGGCGAGCTCTTCATAGAGATCGTCAATGGTAAGAGAGGTTGTTTTATCCATATAACTACTATACTGCTAAATAATTGAAAAATAAAAACTGCAAAATACCGACACTTTACAGTAACCTATCTTCCAAAAAGAACAATACACTTTCCAGCTTCTTGAAACACCTCATCAACCAACGGATGATTGCGCAAACACTCGACTACTTGTGACGCCAGTTGTCCCGAACCAATCCCACAGACAACATGTACAGCCGACGTGCCAGATTGATAGGCATTATATAAAAAAAGTTCCAAGGAATCTAGTGCCTCAGCTGGGTATAACCCGTGCAGGTCAAGGGTGGGCAAGTCGGTCGATAACTGAGCGGCCATACGCCGCGCTTCAAGAGTGTTCATATATGTGCCGACGGAGAGACTCGAACTCTCACGGGTTGCCCCAACAGCTTCTAAGACTGTCGTGTATACCAATTTCACCACGTCGGCGTGAACCACAGTTAACCACAGGATACCAGAAAAATCAAGGGTTGTATAGAATCAAAAAGACACCCGTTTCCAGGTGTCTTTCTTATTTTTTACTTATCTTCCGCGACCGCCGCCGTTAAATGGGCGTGGGCTACGAGGAGGTCTGTCCATTGGTGGGCGTTCCACATAGCCTTCTGGCTTTGGTAGAAGTGCTTTCATACTCAAATTGATACGACCAAGGTTGTCGATCTCTTTCACAAGCACTTTCACCTTATCACCAAGTTTCAATACATCACTTGGCTTGTTGGTACGCTCGTAGGCAATTTCCGAAACATGTACCAAACCGTCTTGGCCAGGTAAAATATTAACAAAAGCACCAAAATCTTCGAGGCGAGCAACAGTACCTTCGTACTGTTCACCAGCAGTGACTTCGTGGGTCAATTGCTTGATCCATTCCACTGCTTTTTGCATACCAACTGAATCACTCGAAGTAACATTCACACGACCGTCGTCTTCAATATCGATAGCTACACCAGTTTCATCAATAATTTTATTAATCATTTTGCCACCAGGACCAATCACATCACGAATCTTGTCTGGGTTGATCATAATAGTCACGATGCGAGGAGCATATGGTGACAAATCTTTACGAGGTTCAGCAATAACTGCTTGCATGAAGTCTAAAATCTTCAAACGAGCTTCACGAGACTGACTAAAAGTTTGTTTAACAATTTCCCAACTAAGACCAGTCGTCTTGGTGTCCATCTGAATAGCCGTCACACCATCGCGAGTACCGGTGATTTTGAAATCCATACCACCTGGACCGTCTTCAATATCTTGTAAGTCAGTAAGCACTTTAAAGCGACCAGAGGTGTCGGTAGCAAGACCCATGGCCACGCCAGCAACTGGCTTAGCAATTGGCACACCAGCGTCCATAAGAGCCAAGGTGGTACCACAGGTAGAAGCCATAGAGCTCGAACCGTTGGAGCCAAACACTTCAGATACCACACGAATAGCGTATGGGAAAGTGGTTTCCGGAGGTAACACCGGCTCAAGAGCACGCTCAGCGAGAGCACCGTGACCAATCGCGCGATTACCTGGACCACGAAGTGGGCCAGCTTCGCCGTAGGTGGCTGGAGTGTCGCTATAATGATGCATGAAACGCTTGGTACCATCTTCTTCCATAGTATCGATAGTCTGCACGTCGCCAGGGGCACCAAGGGTGACCACCGAAAGCACTTGCGTGTCGCCACGCATAAAGAGACCAGTACCGTGAGTGCGCGGCAAGAGAGCCACTTCAGAATACAACGGACGAATGTCAGTGAGCGAGCGACCATCTAAACGTTGTTCTTTGGTAATAATGCGCTCAGAGATAAACTCTTCCACGTAAATCTTCACGCGACCGAGAATAATTTTTTGAATATCTGCTTCCACTTCTTGAGCAGTGAGCATTTCTTTCACAGCTTCAGCAAAACGATCAACCACTGCAACGCGTTCGGCTTTACCTTTTTTAACACTGTCAAAAATCCAATCATCAACATGGCTTGCTACCATTTTTTTCACTTCTGCTTCAACAGCGCGAAGCTTAGTTTCTTTTTCACTCAAGTTAGTGTTGAGATCGAGCTTTGGAGCACCAGCTTCAGCTTGAATTTTTTTGATAAATTCAATGACTGGAGCTAATTCTTTCGCACCCATCTGCATTGCTGACACGACTTCGGCTTCTGGCACTTCATGACAACCAGCTTCCACCATAATCACGGTTTCAGGCGTACCAGCTACGACGATATCAGCGTCCCCGGTGCCACGTTCAGCGAATGTTGGGTTGATTTTCCAAGCACCACCGACGCGACCAACGCGAGCAGCTGCAATCGGACCATCCCATGGGATGTTAGAGAGAGACAAGGCAATTGACGCAGCGATCATCGCTGGGATTTGTGGATCATTTTCGCCGTCATAGGACAGTGCAGTCAAAATAACCTGCACGTCGTTACGCATATTCTGATCAAAGAGTGGGCGGATAGCACGGTCAACCAAACGACCGGACAAAATTGCCTCTTCACTTGGACGGCCTTCGCGTTTGATAAAGCGACTACCTTTGATTTTACCAGCGGCGTAGAGCTTTTCTTCGAAGTTCACCATGAGTGGGAAAAAATCAATCCCATCACGAGTGTTTTTACTCATGACTGCAGTCGCAAGGAGCACAGTGTCTCCATAGCGCACCGTACAGGAAGCGTTCGCCTGTAACGAAAATTTACCCGTCTCAACTGAGAGGGTGCGTCCGGCCCATTGCATGGACCATTGTTTGACGTTCATACGTTTTTATTTCTTTGAGAAGTATTGATGTCCGAGCTTAAGACCGTTGAGGTCTCTATGTCCGTCCACCAACCTTCATTAAATACTAAAACACGAGAAAACAAGTCGTTTACTTGCGTTCAGAGGTCTTAGCACTTGCTACTGTCGTCACTTTTTTATAATAACGACGATCACCGATTAAAAATTTACCTTTATCTTGGCTCAGGTCGACAAAATCATCAGCGGCTTCAATCAACTTGCTGGAAGTGGTTTCACCAAAGGCCATAACTTCGGCCTGTTTGCCAGTACTGAGGCGAATATACTCAATAAGTGGTACATAATCACCATCACCAGAGACAATCACCACGGCATCGAGTGTTTGCGCCAAACGAATCGCATCAACGGTGAGACCAACATCCCAGTCAGCTTTTTTATCACCACCAAAAAAGATTTGAAGTGGTTTTTCACGAGTTTCAATCCCCAAACTATTGAGGGCATCAAAAAAAGGCTTTTCTTCTTGGGATTCGGTCGAAACCACATAGGCGATAGCGCGAATCAATTTGCGCCCAGCTGTTGCTTCTTTGACAATGTTGCCAAAATTAACTTTAGCGGCAAACAAATTTTTGGCGCTATAGTACATATTCTGCACATCAATAAACACCCCAACGCGTTGGTCGGGGTGTTTAAGAGTGTGATTGGTTTTATTCGTTAACGATTTCATTGTCTTTCTCGCCTGCTTCGCCCTCATCTTCGAGAGCTTCAACATCGAGAACTTCTTTAGCGCCTGGTTTCGCGATAACGCGAGATTGTTTGATCTTCAACTTTTTAGTAAGCACTTCGTAACTTGCTGGGTCTTCTTTCTTCAAGAAGCGCATCAAACTACGGCGACTGCTAACTTTGCGGAGCAAACCGCGACGACTTGAATGATCTTTTGGATGCATTTTCAAGTGGCCGATAAGCTCGTCGATTTCAGAAGTGAGGATGGCAATTTGCACTTCACTCGAACCAGTGTCCCCAGCGTGGGTCTGGAACTTCTTAATAATCGCAGCCTTTTTCTTTGGGTCGATCATACATGCATAGTAGTTACCAAGCGAAGTTAAGGCATGTCTCAACTCGTCTGGACCCATATTCCGCGCTAGGCGGAGGGTGTAATAATGTAGGGCAATCGTACCAAAATAACGGTTTTTTGTCAAGGTAACAGCTGAACTAAGCCAAACTATTACTAATTATTAATGCATTGACCAGCATCCCAACGACAACTTGGGTCAGAATTACATGGGCCACTGTCTACGTACTGTAAACAGCCGAGCGGTATGGTGTCATCAGGACCACAGAGGGCGGCCATAGAATTTTCGGAACAGGCAGAAGAGTAACCGTTGGAGCCCGCTGGACAATCTCCAGAAACGGCCGCTGAACAAATGCCCGAAGGGTTCACACAGCACTTATACTGATCAGGTGGCGAGTAAGAAGAGCCGAGGCCATTTGCCGAAGCCTCCTCAGCATCACAAAACGCTTGAGTCTCTCCAGCATAAAATGTATATCCGACTCCACGAGCACCACAGGCCGATTGAGATTCAATAGTACACTCTACATTAAACCGACCACCGGCCATCGAACGAACATTCAAACAAGCGCCATCTACATCTGCACCTCCATCAACCGCTGCCTCACCACGCACACATAGCGATTGTGCCCGAGACCAACGACAATTGAGTGTTCGCGCTGCCTCACAAGTCTCTCTATTTTCAAAGGCATTACAAGCATCTTCCAACCGAGTAGTGTTATACGTTTCACCATTTAACCGTCCAAAAATAAAGGTCGTCAGGGCATACGACGAAGTAATCACCACCAACCCAATAACCGCCGATTCTAGTGTTTTTTTTGCTTCCAAGACAATTTCTTCACTACCACGCGACGTCATCCACCGCACACCAGCATAGACCACGAGGATAAAGAAGATAATCGCCACTAAAGCTAAAAGTGTAGAAACAATTTTTTGTACTGAGGTAAAAACATCATCGCCTTTGCCTGTTTCGTCAATATAGTTCGCTTTTTTTGCTGTATCATCCAAACCATACGTACCATTCGGCGCGGCCATAGCCAACCCAGGCGCAAACAAAAAACTACACAAAGCGAATGCTGTTAGAATACTTTTTTTAATACGATCCACCTTGCTTTTTAGCATATAATTAAGTAGTATAGTCGGGTAGTATTTTTGTTCCCATCGTTCAATGGATAGGACATTAGCCTTCTAAGCTGAGAATGTAGGTTCGACTCCTACTGGGAACACGAGCAGTCAAATATTGACGAAACCCCTTTATTCATATATAATGACGACGCTTTCATTTCATCGTCTACGATTATTTTGCGAGGATTTAGCAAAGAAGTCGTAGGCTATCAAATGCCTGACATGGTGGCCATGGTATAATGGTTATTACGCGAGATTGTGGCTCTCGCAATACGGGTTCAATTCCCGTTGGCCACCCACATTAGCTATGGAGTGATAAAATATACTCCGCTACTTCAGAAGTACCGTTACAAAGCGGTACTTTTTTTGTATGCGACGACGGACATTCACCGCGTACACAGCGTTGTATTCGCTCTACAATTCGCTTAGGGTCGGCCTCATACCACCCAAGCTCACTTCTTACCACATATTCCATCGTCCCCTTCTCCTGCCCCCAGATATAGTCAGTAAGAAGAAGCGGCTTGTGTGCCAAGAGTACTTCACGAACAGTATTAGCTCCCGCTTTGGTAAGCACCATATGCGCTCGCTCAATCAGTGCTTGCGGGTTTGGAACAAAACCAAGTACCACGACTTTGTCTTGTTGTCGACCAACAATCTGACGACAACGAACAGCCTGCGCCTCATTTCGCCCGGTCACCACCACAAGCTGAACTGTGCTATCACTTTTCAAAAAAGCGCTGATAATTTTTTCAGCTTTTGGATAGCCTTCGCCACCACCCAATAACAACACGAGTGGTTTATCTTCGGCTAAACCATATTTTTCTAGTGGTTGTGTATCCTTTTTTTCTAAAACTATCTGCGGAAACTCTAGAATGACATCCTTTGAAAGCCCAGCCCGAAGAGCGCACTCCTTCGCTTCCGGCGAAGCGACAACATAGCTAACACCTGGATACATAAACCAAATTGGTGGCGGAGAATACGGCTCGGTCACTATAACAGTCACCGGAATCGTTTTTTTTAAACGACGGAGCGCCTCGAGAATCGGCGCGATGAGAAAATAAGTAGCAACAATCCGATCAGGATTTTCTTGTTGTAAAGAGCGCAGAACGTTGGTCACTGCCAAACGAGTAGCCCACCACTGAACTATTCGCTGAACAAATCGAAACGAACTGAGCCAATATACCAAACTATATACTGGCCGAGCTTTTTCTATCAAAAATCGATAACCCTGTTCAAACAGGCGCTTGGAAAAACCACCCAACGCAGGCCCCAAGTCAAACCAGACAATGTCATGTTTTTTGCTTTCACAATACTCCGCCAACGCTTTAGCTGGACTATAGTGGCCATTCCCCACCCGGGCATAGTACAGCCAAATTTTCATACCAAAAATTAATTTCCAAAAACACTATCCCAAGCAGCCTCTCCTCCACGCTGAATTGCTCCTTCGAGCGGTTCAGCTTGTGGGGCACTGCCTCGGCTAATTGGATTGCCACTGGCCAAATTAGTGACTGCAAGAGTAATGCTGTACGACGCCACCGCAATAATAAGACCAATCGTTGCATTTCGAATCGTTGTTTTAGCTTGCGCCACCTGCTCTTCGTTACCGCCAGCCGTCATCCACAAATAGCCAGCATAGACATTAAGAACAATCATCACCGTGCCGACCAACCCAAGAATCATGCGGATGATAAAGACTGCCACGTAGCGCGGGTCAACTGGATCGCCAATCGCTGCACCTTTGTCGCCAGCTGCCGCTTGAAGCTGAGTCCCAAGATCATAAGCTGCCGAGCCTTTTGGCTGAGCAAAGGCTGGAGAAAAAGCTGGCGCAAACAGAGCTAACCCCATTACACCAGTGATAACACTATTTTTTAAAAAAGAAGTCATATAGTTAGCAATCAGTACCAATACACGTCGTATTACGGGCTGCCGTGACGGTACTATTTAAAACAAAAGCAGTAATACCGTACGCCGACAGAGAAATTACTAAACCAATCGTCGCCATCTGTAAAATACTTTTAGCTTTAGCTACCTGTTCTTCGTTGCCACTGGCTGTCATCCA
>CAYUBH010000015.1:0-18349 GCA_964442985.1 uncultured Gammaproteobacteria bacterium | reverse complement strand
CTGGTGTTTCGTGTCGATATGTTTCAAAAGCTTGAAGTAAGCGAGGAATATTTTTGCGTGGGTGAACCGAGCCAACAAATAAAAAATATGGTTGGCCAGCGGTATGTTTATTTCGAATTACTTGTTTCTCTGCTTCGGTCGCTGGCTCAACATTCAAATTACTTCCGCTCCCAATCACTTCAATGCGATGTGGGTCGGCATGGTAGCTATGAATCAAATCTTGTTTAGTATAGTCAGATACCGTAGCGATACGGGTAGCATGCTGTACAGCCAAAGGAAAGTGATGATTAAAAAAACGCGCCGTAAAAAACGGTAAATCTTTTGGGTAGTGCGCAAAGTTGATATCATGGACAACCGCCAGCTGTCGGCAGGAAGAAGTTAAGGACAGTATGCCGTCGGGTGACAGAAATAAATCAGGCTTGGCTTCATCGAGCACGCGTTTAACCCCTCGGTTGTACCATAGCGAATAGAGTAGGCCATGGCGAATAGGTGGGGAAACAACTTCGGCGGTCACGTTTGGTCCAAAGATAAACGATTGGTCAAACGGGCGATCAAATAAAAACAACCAATCTATCTCGGGGTGTGAGGTGGTGAGGCGCTTAAGTGTCTGATAGGCAAACCAACCAATACCGTCGAGGCGGTCTTTGAGGAGCATTCGGGTATTAACGGCGATGAGCGTTCGTTTCATATGGCTCTATAGTAGCAAAAATGGCCAATTCTGGCTAGTTTTCCCTGTGCCTGACCGACTTGCTAAAACAGGCCGTTTTTTGTATACTCCTAAGCATGGAACACGTACGACTTAATCTAGGTTGTGGCACAAATATCCTCAAAAACTGGGTAAATCTTGATATTGCCAAGCTTCCTGGTGTGGACGTTGTCCACGATATCACCAAGCTACCCTTGCCGTTTGAAGCGGGGAGTGTTGATGAAATTCTCTGCCAAGACGTTTTGGAGCATATGGACTACATTCCGGTACTCAAGGATATCCACCGTATTCTGAAGCCAGGTGGCAAGGTGACAATTCGCGTGCCTCATTTTACCTCCAAACACAATTTTATTGATCCGACCCACAAAAAGATGTTTTCTATCAACACCTTTGATTTTTTTGTAAAAGGTTCAAGCGAGCAAGGTGACCGCGGATATTATTTTGACTTTGCTTTTACAGCATCTGAAAAAAATAAAATTCTCTTTGAGCGAGATTCAATCGTTTTTATCCTCAACCCGCTCATGGAGAAAATTGTTAATAGCTCTCCAAGTGTACAAAGAGTCTTTGAATCAACTGGCTGGTCGCGGTTTTTCCCCGCTGGCAACATTCTCGTCACATTGGTAAAATAATCGCCTATGAAACTGTCTGTCATCATCGTCAACTGGAAAACTCGCGAGCTCACCCTCAATGCTCTCGCGGCGGTCTACAAAGAAACGAGCGGCTTTCCGTTTGAAGTTATTTTGGTAGATAATAACTCTGCCGACGGTAGTGTTGAGGCGTTCAAAAAAGAATTTCCCCAAGTAAAACTGATTGAAAACACTGACAATCTTGGTTTTGCCAAAGCCAACAATCAAGGACTCAAAATTGCCACCGGGGAGTATCTCATGCTTCTCAACAGCGATACGGTAGTGTTAGACGGTGCCCTCAACACCTTGGTTAGCTATTTAGACTCCCATCCACTTATTGAAATGGTTGGTCCGCGCCTCCTCAATGGCGATATGACCTTTCAACACGCCTGCCGTCGTAATTTACCAGATATTTGGAACTCCTTTTTTCACCTCTTTGGCCTCACCAAGATTTTTAAATCAAGTAAAATCATCAATAATTACAAAAAATATACCGATGATCCGAACGTCACCGAGCCGGTCGCTGGCTTGTCTGGCGCCGCGATGATGTTTCGCCGAAAAGTCTACGAAGAAATCGGTGGATTGGACGAAACATTTTTCATGTACGGCGAAGATTTAGATTTTTGTAAGCGCGTCTTTGATAAAGGTTGGCAAACAGTCTATGTGAGCGAAGCCAAAATTATCCATTTTGGTGGCGGTAGTAGTAAAAAACGCCGTACCAAATCACTGGTTAATTTCTACGAAGCGATGTGGCTCTATTATCGCAAACATTTTGCTTTGTGTCACAATAGCTTTCTCAACGGCCTGGTGTGGTTTGGTATCTATATTCGTCTTGGTGTTGCGCTCATGGTTAATTTTTTTAAACGCTAAACTATGCTCACGATTGTTGTCACCGGCGCTGCTGGTTTTATCGGATCACATTTAGTAGAGCGTTTGCTTGGCGAGGGGCACCGCGTAATTGGTGTAGACAATTTATTTACCGGCTCAAAAAAGAATTTGAAAACAGCGCTCCAGAATAAAGCGTTCACGTTTATCAAACACGACATCGTCAAACCGTTTTTTATCAAAACCAAAGTTGATCAAGTTTACAATCTGGCCTGTCCAGCCTCACCAATTCATTATCAGTCCAATCAGGTCCATACGATCAAAGCGAGTACGGTTGGGGTGATTAATGTCCTTGGTTTTGCTCGTAAGCACCAGGCTCGTGTACTCCAAGCTTCTACCTCCGAAGTTTACGGCGACCCTGAAGTGCACCCGCAAGTCGAAGAATACCATGGTAATGTCTCAACCACTGGCCCGCGCGCTTGCTACGACGAAGGCAAACGCTGTGCTGAAACGCTTTTCTCCGATTACCACCGCATGCACGGCATGGAAATTAAAATCGCCCGTATTTTTAATACCTATGGCCCGCGCATGTCGCCCCACGATGGTCGGGTGGTCAGTAATTTTATTGTCCAGGCGCTCCAAAACAAACCAATTGCCCTCTATGGCACTGGGGAGCAAACCAGAAGCTTTTGTTATGTATCTGACCTCGTTGATGGCTTAATCCGCCTCATGAATAGCCCGGCCAAAGTTATGGGGCCAATCAATCTCGGCAACCCCGAAGAGCGCACCGTCAAAGAATTGGCCGAGCGCATTATTGCCCTGACTGGTTCAAAAAGTAAATTGGTCTACAAAAAATTACCGACCGACGATCCGCGTCGTCGCCAGCCAGATATTACCAAAGCTAAAAAGATTCTGCGTTTCAGCCCAACAGTCGGGATTGATCAAGGTCTTGCCGAAACTATCAGCTATTTCAAAAAAATCCTCTAATACGTATGAACATTTTGTATATCGGATCAGGTTTTGTAGGTAGTTGCTCAGCTGCGGTGTCTGCCGACAGCGGTCACACCGTGCTTGTCTATGATATCGACAAGACCAAAATCAGCCTGCTCGGTTCAAACAACGCCAAAAAAATTGAATCGTGTATTTTTGAAGAAGGACTAAGCGACATGCTTATCCGCAACAAAAAACGAATTCATTTCACCACTGATTATAAAAAAGTTATTTCCTTCCTCGACACCTGCGACGCTATCTTTATGTGTCTCCCAACACCAGAAATTGGTGAAACAGGGGAGAGTGATTTGAAATATTATTTTGCCGCTGCCGAAGAGCTTGGCAAACACTTGGCCAAACGCAATCGCGGCACTCAAAAGAAATACGTGGTTATTATCAATAAAAGCACCGTGCCAATTGATATGATTGACACCACCGAAACCATTTTCAACGCACACGGCGTCGAGAATTATGGCGTAGTCTCCAACCCAGAATTTTTGGTTGAAGGTAAAGCGATTGAAGGCTCTATCCACCCCGAGCGAGTAGTAGTGGGCGCAACCAAAGAAAAAGACTTTGCAGTAATGCGCCAGGTTTATCAACGCTTCCACGGCTCGTCATCTATTCAGTATTTAGAAACTAATCCCAAAGAAGCGGCTGCTGGCAAACTCCTCGCTAATTTTGTGCTGTTTAATAAGCTCGCTGTTTGCTTTGATGTTCTGGGCCGTACCTGCGAAAAATTCTCCGGTATTCAATTTGAACAAGTTCGCCGTATCCTCATGAGCGATCCACGCATCGGCTCCTGGGGGCTCTACGACAGTTTGTATGCTGGTGGCAGTTGTTTTATTAAAGACGCTCGCTCGCTCTCGCACCAGCTCCAAACAGCTGGTCAGAACGCTTCGCTCGTCAACGAAACCTACACCGCCAACAAGCGTCAGCTCGAAATGTTTATCGGCCGAGCTGAAAAAGAAGCTGGTTTTGTCTGGAAAGGCAAAAAAGTTGCCCTCCTCGGCACGGCTTTCAAACAAGATACCAACGATATTCGCAATTCCCCAAGTATTGATATTGTTAATCATGCCAACGAGCAACGAGTAGCTAGTGTGTCAGTCTTTGACCCGGCTGCGCTCCCAATGTTCAAAGCCGTGATGAAAGGCAATAAAAAAATCCGCTACGCTGACAGTGAAGAAAGTTGTCTCAAACAAGCTGATGTGGTTATTATTGCCACCGACTGGCCACAATTCCGCGGAGTGGCCGATCTCCTCCTCAAAAATTCTGGAAAAAAGAAGCCACTCATTATGGACGGTCGTCGCATTTTGCAACACCGCTATGCTGAGCTTACCAAAGCTGGCTTCACCATTATCGCTGTCGGTTCTCCTTTACTTTCGGCTAACTAATTTTTTATGGCTACCTATCTCGTCACCGGTGGTGCTGGGTTTATCGGCACCAATCTCACCAAAGAGCTTCTGTCAGCAGGTCACAAAGTAATTGTCCTCGATAACTATGTTGGGGGCAACAAACCAGAACGTCATCTCCCAGGCGCTACCTATGTAGAAGGGGATATCACCTCGCCTGACGACCTCAATCAAGTCTGCTCGCAAGGAATTGATGGTATTTTTCATTTAGCCGCACTACCCCGCGTCACTTTTTCGGTAGAACATCCTGAAGAAACCCATAAAGTGAATGTCACCGGCACACTCCAGGTGCTTCTTGCAGCCAAGCGCCACGCTATTAAACGTGTTGTTTTTTCATCCTCTTCCTCAGTCTACGGCAATCAAGAGACATTACCACTACGAGAAGATATGACCGCTATGCCAATTAGTCCGTACGCCCTCCATAAGTTTATTGGCGAGCAGTATTGCCGGGTGTTTTCACTGCTCTATGGTATTGAAACGGTCTCACTTCGCTATTTTAACGTCTACGGCCCATTCTTTGATCCAAACGGCGCCTATGCGCTCGTGGTTGGTAAGTTCCTCCGCCAAGTGAATAACGGCGAAGCGATGACGGTTTGTGGTGATGGCGAATACTACCGCGACTACACCCACGTCTCTGATGTCGCTCGCGCCAATATGCTCGCTATGGAAAGCAAAGTTGTTAGCAAAGGTGAAGTGATTAATATTGGCAACGGCGAAAGCCACTCCGTCAACGAATTAGTAAAACTCATCGGTGGTAAAAGTGAATTTGTCGCTCCGCGCCCAGGCGACGTGCGCAAAACCCATGCCGACCGAACCAAAGCCAAGCAACTGCTTGGCTGGGAGCCACGTATTTCTTTTGCCTCCGGGATTGCCGAGCTCAAAGCAGCAGCAGGCCTCTAGATAAAAATATTTGTATAAACAAAAAATCCTCACCACTCGGTGAGGATTTTTAAAAGTTTGAAGTGATTAGGCAACGATACTGACAAATTTTGCCATTTTCAGGGAGCCATCAAAACGCTTGCGTTTGTGCTGTGAAAACTTTACTTTGCCATCAGCCATCGCGAAGAGGGAATCATCACCAGCGCGTTCAACGTTTTTACCCGGGTTAATGCGAGTACCACGTTGACGAACAATAATCATACCTTTTTTTGCGACTTCACCGTCGTGGAGTTTGACGCCCAGGCGTTGTGCTTGCGAATCTCGGCCCAACCGCGTCGAACCACCGGCTTTCTTATGTGACATACGACAATAATTAATTGATTTATTGGAGTGCCCATAGTATACTATGAGGGTCCTGTTTTGTCAATATCTATGCTATATTCGCCTAAATTGTACCTCAAAGACCGATTTGTCTACCTCCCGCTTCTTCTCTCCTTGGGGCTTATTTTAGCCATGGTGGCCTATAGTCTCAAAGTCAAAGATCCTGCTGGTGAAGCCCTTTTTTTACACTATAATATCGTCTTTGGGGTGGATTTAATCGGTGTCCGGTGGGAACTCTTTATCCCGGTAATTATCGCGAGTGCCCTTCTTCTGATCAACGCGGTGGTCGCCTGGCTCCTCTACAACGAAAGTCGTCTTTTGGCTCGGTTTATTCTCGGATTTCTCGTGGTCATTCAGGTGGCTATTTTCACCGGCCAATTTTTAATCGTCAATTTGAATATCTAAGTGCTATGCTTGGCACTCATAGCCCTCGTCATGCCGATCGACCCTTCCTCATCTATTTGGGGATTTTAGTCGTTTTTGGTTTGGCGTGTCTTATGTCGGCCAGTGGTCCGCTCGGCGTTGCTAAATTTAGCGACGGTTATTTTTTTATTAAACGCCAAGTGTTGTTCGGGCTCCTGCCGGGATTAGTATTGTTTGTCGCCGCTGCCAAAATTGATTATCACCTCTGGCAAAAGTTTTCTTGGGTTATTTATGTGTTCGCGCTGGTGCTTCTTGGTCTCGTGTTTGTTCCTGGCCTTGGTATCACCATTAATAATTCGCAAAGCTGGCTCGGGATTGGTTCGATTAGTTTTCAGCCGGCCGAATGTGCCAAGCTTGCTCTTATTCTCATTCTGGCCCACGTCTTGTCCATGAAAAGTTATAATTGGGATAAATGGCAAGAAAGTATTTTGCCGATTCTCGCCACAATTGCCCCTGTCTTTATGTTGGTGGTGGCCCAGCCCGATGTCGGTACCTTGTCGATTATGGCGATGATTGTACTTGCCATGCTCTATATCGCCCAAGTGCCAGCTAAATATTTATTAGCCATGGTCTTGGCTGGTGTCGTTGGCCTCATCGCTCTGGTGTGGATGGCGCCGTATCGCGCTCAGCGCCTCACCACTTTTCTTCATCCAGAGCTCGACCCCAAAGGTGTGGGCTACCAGATGAACCAAGCTTTCCTGGCTGTCGGCTCGGGCGGGTTTTGGGGCTTAGGTTTTGGCCACTCTCGTCAAAAGTTTCAGTATTTACCTGAAGTCAACGCTGATTCCATTTTTGCCGTGATTGCCGAAGAAACTGGCTTTATCTGGTCGGCTGGTTTAGTGTTTCTTATCCTTCTTATGACCTGGCGGGGCTTCAAGATTGCCAAAGGCGCCGAGGAGCCGTTTGGGGGTTTACTGGTGGCTGGTATTATGATATGGTTTGCGTGGCAGTCCTTCCTCAATATTGGGGCAATGGTCGGGGCTTTACCCCTGACAGGCGTGCCTTTGCCGTTTGTAAGCCATGGGGGCACCGCGCTCGCTATGGCGCTCGCTGGAGCAGGGATTGTGACCAACGTTTCTAAACATAGTTCTATTTCTTAAGAAGTCTTTGTATGCGTTTACTTGTTTGTGGGGGAGCTGGCTTTATCGGTTCCAATTTCATTCGCCACATGTTGTCCGCCCACCCGGATTACACGATTGTTAATTTTGATAAACTCACCTACGCCGGCAATTTGGAAAATCTCGCTGACGTCAGTGACAACAAAAATTACACCTTTGTCCAAGGCGATATTACCGATCTCGAAGCTTTGAACGCGGTCATGCAAAAACACCAGATCACCCACGTGATTAATTTTGCCGCCGAAACACATGTCGATCGCTCGATTCACGGTGGTACCAAAGAATTCGTACTCACCAACACCCTGGGGGTGCAGATGATTCTCGACGCAGTGCGTTTTAATAAAATTACCAAATTCGTCAACGTCTCGACTGACGAAGTTTATGGCTCAATTGGTCTCGACGAAGATCGCAAATTTACCGAAAACACTCCGATCGCTCCGAATATGCCGTACGCTGCGGCCAAAGCTGGTGGTGATTTGATGTGTGGTGCCTACTTTGTCACCCACAAAACTCCGGTCATTGTGACCCATTGCTCCAACAACTACGGCCCGTACCAATTCCCAGAAAAAGTTATTCCCTTTTTCGTTTTCAAATTACTCAAAGGTGAAAAAGTGCCAGTCTATGGCGACGGCTTGAATGTGCGCGACTGGATTCATGTCGTTGATCACGCCAAAGCGCTCGACCTCTTACTCCACAAAGGTGTGGCTGGTGAAGTCTATAACATCGGCGCGGACAACGAACGCAATAATTTGGAAATTACCAAGATGATTTTATCGATTATGGGTTTTGGCGAAGACTGCATTGAATATGTCACCGACCGCCCTGGCCACGACCGCCGTTATGCCATTGATGCTTCCAAAATTGAAGCGCTCGGCTGGAAGCCCGACTATCCACGCGACGCTTTTGAAAAAGGTTTGCGCGAGACTATCGAGTGGTACAAAAATAACACTGCTTGGGTAGAAAATCTCTGGGCCAAAAAGAAAAACGAAATGAACACTTTCCAAGACACCCTCAACCGCTCCAAAGATAAAATGCAATCCGCTACTTAATCTTTTTTCTATGTCTTCGTTCAAAAAAATCACGCTCAAAACCTTCCGCACCCGCGGGTTTAATTTAACTCCAGTTGAGCTCAAAGACGTCGTTCCGTTCGAAGTCAAACGCGTGTATTATTTTGACGACATGCAACCTGGCCAGCAAACAGGGGAGCACTGTCACAAAATTGAAGAAGAGTTTTTTATTCAAATGAAAGGCAGTTCGACAGCGATTATCGACCAGGGCAACGGTAAAGAAGAAGTCCCGCTCCTTGGCCCGGGCGACGCTATCTATTGCCCAGCCTACGTCTGGCATGGCTTCAAAAACGCTTCGACCGATTCGGTAATTCTGGCGCTCTCCTCCACCAACTACAGCGCCGATCGCAGTGACTATATCGAAGACTACAACGCCTACCTCGGTTTTCGCGATGAAAAATTAAAGTAATTTTTTATGTCGACGGTCGTCATTCTCGGGTCAGACGGTATGCTCGGTGGTGCGCTCAAAGCGCGCTTCGCTTCGTCTTGGAGCGTCATTGGTCTCGACCGCAAAGATATTGACGTCACCGACCCGGTCGCTACTCGCGCTAAGCTCGAAGAGCTAAAGCCTGATTTAGTCATCAACGCCACTGCCTTTAACAGTGTTGATGAAGCAGAAAAAAATGATGACACATTCCAGCTCGCGCGCATCATCAACGGTTTTGCGGTGGGGGAGCTCGCTAAAATTACCAAGAGCCTCGGTATCCCACTCGTCCATTTTTCCACCGAATATGTTTTTGACGGAGAAAATCACGACGGCTATGCCGAAGATGCGACACCGCACCCGATCAATCGCTACGGCCAAACTAAATTACTCGGCGAACAACTGCTCCAAGAAAATACCGACCTCTTCTATCTCGTTCGCTTGTCACGTATGTTTGGCGCGCCCGGGGTGAGCTCGGCTGCCAAGAAAAGTTTTGTTGACATCATGCTCGACCTTGTTGTGAAACAAGGCAAGACCGAACTCAAACTGGTTGACGAAGAAATGAGTTGTCCGACCTATAGTGTTGATTTGGCTAAAGTTGTTTTCACACTCGTCACCGAGAAAAAACCATTTGGCATCTATCATGGAGCCAACAGTGGCGCCTGCACTTGGTATGGCTTGGCACAAGAAGTTTTCAAGCTAAAAAATCTCACGCCCCAAGTCACCCCCGTCGCCGGCTCGGCCTTTCCTCGCCCCGCTAAGCGCCCGATGTTTACCAAACTACTCACTACCAAACTGCCCCCACAACGCAGTTGGCAGGAAGCTTTGGCTGAGTACCTCAAAAATTCTTAATACTACGAAACCGACCGCCCAACTGGTCGGTTTTTTATTGTAAATTAGCCAAAATATGCCACAATACCCTTGACAAAAGGCTGTTTTTGTGCTATACTAAGCCGTTATCGTCGTGTTGATGATACCAGCGAATGTTTGCCAGATACATCTGCCACACCGCACCGGTGAGGTAGAGTCTGTGGCAATCACGCCACAAAAACGCTGTCGCCTGAAAAGCGACAGGGAGAACACCCGCATGTCCCTCTGGAAAAAGAAGCTCGAAGAGCGTCGCGCTGCCGCCAAGATGGTGGTCGAAGAGGTCGGCCTCAGCGGCATTGCCCCGTGGCTGTTCGGCATCATGAACGGCATCGCCCGCGTCGAGCGTGAGGACAAGAAGTTCTTCCAGGTGCTCGGCATGATGATCTTCGGCGCCGGGCGCGAGGTCGTCGGCTGGGGTCAGCCGATGCTGAAGGAAGCGGGCTCGGGCGTGTACGTCATCGTGACGAACCCGCAGCACACGGCCTTCCTCGTCACCATGCGCGAGGAGCCGGGCAACCCGTCCTCGAAGAAGCACGTGCTCCTCGGACCGCCCCTCCAGGCGAGCCTCGGCAACTGGACGCAGAGCCACGCCGGCAAGCGTCCGCCCCGCGCCGAGTTCTACGACCAGGTCACCACCTGGATCGACGCCCCCAAGGACGGCGGGCGGTTCGTGAGCGTCACGGGCGAGAACGTCAACAAGATCGGCATCCTCGAGCTCGAGACCCTCACGGGCATCCCGCTCGAGAAGGACGAGCTCGTGCTCACCCGCGCCGAGCTCAAGGAGGCCTTCCTCCTGGGTGAGCTCAACCCGTACATGCGCGAGGCGGGCATGGCGCTCCTGTAGCGCCCACTCGCCAAACAACCAGGCCAACCCTGTCGCCGTCAACCCAACTCGGGAAGACGGCGGCAGGGAAGGCTCCAACTCCAGAAGACCGTTCCAACTCACTATCATCATTTCTCGTAAGTGATTATAGTGAGAACGGTCTTCAGAAAAACACCCCTAACCAGGGTGTTTTTTATTTGTTTCTCCGACTGGTCAAACAGCTGTTTCTATGGTACGCTACCCACACTTTGACGCCCTCATGTGAGTGAAAAAACCACCTCAGAAAACAATCCAAAAATAGCCATCATTGGCTCGCGTGGTATCCCCAATAGTTATGGTGGATTTGAAACCTTAGCCGAAGAGATTTCTGATCGTCTCGTTGGTTTCGGTGCTCGAGTCACTGTCTATTGTCGTCGCCAGTATTTTAAAGAACGCCCTCCTATGTTTAAGGGTGTTCATTTAGTCTATCTGCCGACTATCACCACCAAAGCGCTCGACACCTTAGTCCACACTTTTTTGAGCGTAATCCATACTATTTTTGCTCGCACCGCTGACGTCCTCATCATTGTTAATGTTGGCAATGCGCCCTTTGCTCTCCTCGCCAAACTGTTTGGAAAAAAAGTGGTCTTCTGTGTCGATGGTCTTGATTGGCAACGCAAAAAATGGAACGGTCTCGCTCGTACGTATCTCAAAGCTTGTTCGCTGTTTGCCAAACTATCTTCGCACGCGGTCGTGACCGACGCTCAGAGTGTGCTCGATTACTACAAGCATGCCCGAAAAACCAACAGCTACCTTATTCCGTACGGCACGGATATTGAAACTGACTTTGCGCCGACCGAATCTATTCTCGAAGAATACAATCTACTTCACAAACAGTATTTTATTTACGTCGCTCGCTTTGAACCAGAAAATAATCCACTCCACGTCGTGAAGTCGTATGTGGCGTCGGGGAGCACGCTCCCGCTGGTGATGATCGGCGACAATCGCTACGACCACGAATTTGTCCGAGCTATCAAAGCAGCAGCCAACGAGCGCGTTATTTTTCTCGGCTATGTCTTTGGAGAACGCTACAAACAATTGCTCAAACATGCGCTGGCCTATGTCCGCGCCGCCGAAGTCGGCGGGTTATCTCCAGCGGTGATTGAGGCCATGGGGCGCGGTGTTTGTGTGCTCGGCAACGACAAACCAGAAAATCGCGAAGCTTTGGCCGACACTGGTATTTTTTACAAACTCACCGGTCGCGATTTAGAAACCAAATTTAAACACATCACCCTCCACCAGAAAGATGCTGTTGAGTATGGTAAAAAATCGGCCGAGCGAGCGATGGTGGTGTATAGCTGGGATACTGTCGCCTACGAATTTTTTAAACTCGTCAAAAAAGTCGCTGAAAAAGATGCAGCGGTTGATGTCGCTCATTTGCGTGGAAAAGGTTCGCGCGACAAAAAGAAAATTCTCATTGCTGGCGCTGGCGGGATGTTGGGCGCTGCGATGTACGAATATTTTTCCAAACACTACACCATTCTCGCCACTAGCAATCGCCCGAGCGAATCATGGATCCACACCCTAGATGTTCGCGACGCCGAAGCCTATGATAGTGTGGTCGCCAATTTTCGCCCTGATTATATTTTTCATCTACCAGCACTCACTAATTTGGAATATTGCGAAAATCATTTGCCCGAAGCCTACGCTACCAATACGCTTTCCACCAAACACGCGGCGCAAATCGCCACCAAATATGGTGCCAAGCTGGTGTATGTGAGTTCGAGTAATGTCTTTGACGGTACCAAAAAATATTATAGCGATGCCGACGAGCCACACCCAATCAACGTCTATGGCCTCACCAAACATATGGGGGCGCTTATGGCCGAATATTATGCTCGCGACTATGTCACTATTCGCCTTGGCTGGCTCATGGGTGGTGGCCCGAAAAAAGACAAAAAGTTTGTTGCCAAAATTGTTGAGCAAATTGTCATGGGCAAAACCGAGCTTCACGCACTGGTCGACAAGGCCGGCTCTATTTCCTACACCCGTGATGTGGCGCGTAATTTGGAAATTCTCCTGAAATCTGGAGCGCACGGCACCTATAACATGGTTTCCACCGGTATGCCGACTCGCTACGAAGTGGCCAAAGAAATCGTTCGCATTTTAGGCTACGAAAAACAGATCAAAGTCACCCCAGTTGATTCCAACTTTTTTTCACAAACTTTCACCACTTCGCGTTCAGCTTCGGAATGTCTCATCAATGAGCGGTTGTCTCGTGAGCGCCTCAGCGTGCAGGTGTCATGGCAAGATGCGCTCGAAGAGTATCTCACGCGCGACTTCGCTTATGCCTTTAGCCCCACCTCAAAAACCGCTTTGGATAAACCAGTTCTCATTTAAATTATGACTCTGCGCCATATTTTTTTAGATTTTGAAGGAGTGATTGTTGTCGACGGTATCTTGGTCAAAGGTATGGACGAGGTTATTAAAGAGTTAGCCCGCGTCTGTACGCTCAGCATTATTTCTTCCAGTGGGAGCGAGTATATTCGCGTTCGCCTCGCCGAGGCTGGCGTTGCTCATCACATTGCGCATGTTTTGGGCTATGAAGTGGGCGCCGATAAAACCAAAAAAATACAAAGTATTTTAGATGTAGAAAACTACGACCCGGCAGACTGTTTGTTTGTCACCGACACCGTCAAAGATGTTCGCTCGGCAGCTGCCGCCCGTGTTCTCGCTGTCGGCACCGCCTGGGGGATGGATAGTGCTGATCAATTGCTTTTGGCTGGGGCTTTGTCGGTAGCTTCAACGCCCCCTGAGCTCCCGAGCGCCCTTCTGCCCTCCACGGTTGCCAAAAACCAGTAATTATTGCTAAGATAGCGGCATTATATGGATATTTCTGTTATTACGGTCACCTGGAACTCAAAACAGCACATTAGCAAGCAAATTGCCTCAGTTCAGCGCGCCGTCAAAAACCTGGCGGTAGAGCAGATTATTGTCGATAACGCCTCCACCGACGGCACAGCCGACAATATCGCCCACAACTATCCCAACCTAAAGCTTGTCCGCAATACCACCAACGTCGGCTTTGCCAAAGCCAATAATCAGGCGCTCGGGCAGGCGAGCGGGGAGTACCTCTTGTTTTTGAACCCAGACACCGAATTGTCCGAGGGTGCGCTCGAAACGCTCATCACCTATATGCGAAGCAATCCCAAAGTTGGGATTGTGAGCCCGCTTCTGACCACCCAGTCGGGCGAGGTGAATACTGAAGCTCTGCCTCGTCGTTTCCCAACGTGGCGCGATCAGGCGGTAATTCTCCTCAAACTTCACCATCTATTTCCGTCTCTACTCGCTACGTATTTATTTAAAGATATCAACCCACGCGAAGAGCAAATGGTGGATAGTGTTCGCGGTTCGTGTATGTTTGTCCGTCGCTCGCTCACCGAAGCGCTCGGTTTTGCTTTTGACCCGCGTTATTTTATCTGGTTTGAAGACGTCGATCTCTGTCGCGAAGCCTGGGCTCGCGATTGGTCGGTGGTGCATCTGCCAAGTGCGACAGCTATAGATTTGGTAGGGCAAAGTTTTGCCAAACAAGCGAGTGTTTGGAAACAGCGCCATTTTTCGCTGAGCATGTATCGCTATTTTAAAAAATGGGAAACTGTCCCAGCAACTATTCTTATTGCCATCCTTCGTCCACTCAGTATTCTCCTCGTTTGGGTCTATAGTTTTAGCAAAAAATAGCTATGCCAAAAGTAACCGTACAATTAGTTTCGTGGAACGGTGTGAAATATATTCCGTATCTTTTAGCATCTTTGAAAAACCAAACATTTACCGATTTTCAACTCCTTGTTTGGGATAATCACTCCACTGATGGCACAGTGAAAGCCATCCGAGAAGCGACCAATAATTTTCCTGTGCCAGTGACGATTATTGAGCACGAAGAAAACCTCGGTTTTGCCAAAGGTCACAATCGACTCTATGCCAAAAACACTAGTCCGTATATCCTGCTTCTCAATCAAGACATGTACCTCACGCCAACCTGTATTGAAGAGCTCGTCCTCGGTATGGAAAACCATCCTGAAGCGGCCGCTGTCACCCCGCGCCTCATGCGCTGGGATTTTGCTCGCATCGCCGAAAAAGATTTGGCCTCCAGTTTGTCGCACGATATTGATGCAATTGGTCTTCGCGTGCTCCGCAATCGTCGCGTGGTGGAGCAATTTACCAAAGAGCCGTGGGTGCTGGCCAAAGCCGTCCTGCCACCACACGAAATCTCAGTCTTTGGAGTGTCGGGAGCTTTTCCGCTCTATCGCCGAAGCGCGCTCGAAGCGGTGGCCTACGCCGACGGTACTTTTTTTGATGAATCCTACGTCGCTTACAAAGAAGATGTTGATTTGGCCTACCGTCTCCAGTCGGCGGGGTTTTCAGCTTTTGTGCTCCTCGACTGTATTGCTTATCACGACCGCGCTGGCGCCGGCGCTCGACAGCTCACCGATTTGGCCGCGCTCATCAACAAACAAGATCAGTCGCGCTACGTCGCTTTTCATAGCTACAAAAATCATCTACGCACGTTAGTTAAAAACGAATATTGGCAGAACGCCCTCCTTGATTTTCCCTATATAATGTGGTATGAAATCAAGAAGTTCGTCTACTTTTTATTTTTTGATAAATCAGTACTCAAAGGCCTCGGCCAAGTAATTTTGGGTTGCCGAGACATGTGCTCCAAACGGCTCTACAGCCGACGCCACACCAAAGTTTCGTGGCGAGTGATGCGCCAGTGGTGGGCCAACTAATACGAGTATGAAAGATATTACGATAGTGCTACTCAACTATTTCATGAAAGAGGATATCCTCAAAGCCGTTGATTCGGTCGTGCGGGATATTTCTGGTTGCCCATATCAAGTGCAAGTGGTGGTCACCGACAATTCCGAAAACAAAGACGGTATCAAAGAAGCGCTCGCCGAGCGTTTTCCGAGAGTGTCGTATATCGACTGCGGAGGCAATGTTGGTTTTGGTGTTGGTAACACCATTGGTTTTAAATCTGCTGAAGCCCGCTATTATTTTGCACTCAATCGCGACACGGTTATTCCCGAAAACAGTCAAACCATTGAACACATTATTCGTTTCATGGATGAACATCCGAAAATTGGGGCAATCGGACCAAAGCTCCTCAACATGGACGGCACGCTTCAATACAACTGTCACCGCTTTGATGTTGCCTCAATTCTTATTAAACCGCTCAAGCATTTGAACTGGGATACCAAATACGCCTGGGTCAAACGTCGCACCGATCGGCTCCTTATGAAAGATTTTGATCACGAATCCACTCGTCCGGTTGATTGGGTGTCGGGAGCGGCCATTGTCGTTCGCGCCGAAGCGGTCAAAGACGCTGGCTGGTTTGATGAACGCTATTTTATGTATATGGAAGATGCCGACTGGTGTCACAGCTTGTGGGAGCACGGTTGGCCAGTCTATTATGTCCATGCTATACTCGTGAAACACGCCCACGCCCGCGAATCGGCCAAAGTGCCCGGCATTCTGAAAGCACTATTCAAAAACAAACTCGCCCGCATCCACACCGCTAGCTGGCTCAAATATTTGTGGAAATGGCGGAAAAATCATAAATACTACGCTCCGCTTTCATAAATGCGGATAATCATCGCTTCGTATGTCTACACTCCCCAAAGTGGCTATCGTCTATCTGTCGTATCACTCCGAGCCCTATCTCGGCGATGTGGTGTCGGCTTTGAAAAAAATCTCCTATCCTAAAGATCGGACTGCTTTGATTATTGTCGACAACCCACACCCAGAACACGGGAGTAGTGTTCGGTATATCGAAGAAACCGTCATGCCGTTGTCTGGCGCCGAATTGCCAGAGGTAGTGTTGTTGCCACAAAAAACCAACCTTGGTTTTTCTGGGGGGAACAATGTCGGTATTCGCTACGCTCTCGAGCACGGCTTTGACTATGTCTATCTTCACAACAATGACGGCTTTGTGGCTGCTAATTTTTTGGAGCCACTCGTTAAAGTAATGGAAGATGATGCAAAAGTTGGCGCCGTGCAATCGCTCATCATGCTCTATCCAGACACTGATTTGGTCAACACGGCTGGTAACTGTTTTCACTATCTCGGCCTTGGCTATTGCGGGGATTTCCGTCGTGATAAAAACACCTTTCAGCTCCCAGCGGTCAAAGCTATCAACTACGCCAGTGGTGCAGGTATGCTCATGCGCGTTAGTCTTCTCAAAAAGCACGGGCTCTGGGACGAAGACTATTTCCTCTATCACGAAGATATTGAATACAGCTACCGTTTGAAATCACTTGGGTACACTATCGCGTTAGCCAGTGAATCAATTTTCTTTCACAAATATCAATTTGGACGAAACGCCGAAAAGTTTTTCTACATCGAGCGCAATCGTGTTGGCCTCCTCCTCTCCCTCTACAAAATCCCAACGCTCATCCTTCTTTTGCCGATGCTTATTATTCTCGATCTTGGTCTCATTCTCTTCTCGCTCAAGAGTGGTTGGTTTGTGCCTAAGCTTCGCGCCTATGCCTACTGGCTGAATCCGGCTCACTGGAGTATGTGGCTCAAAAAACGCGCCAGTATTCAATCAGCCCGCACCGTCGGTGACCGAACGCTCCTGTCTGACGCAGTCGGCGCAGTCAACTTTGATGATGGCTCGATTAATAATCCACTCCTTCGGTATATTGGCAACCCGCTGATGTCCGCCTATTGGGCAGTGGTCAAACACCTTTTGTTTTGGTAAGCTGAACTATCTCTATGCAAGTCAAAAAAGCAATTCTCACCGGTGGTGGTCGCGCAACACGTTTACGCCCAATCACTTCCACTATCAACAAGCACCTTATCCCGCTCGCCAACAAGCCGATGATTTTTCATGCCATCGACAAAGCAGTCGAAGCCGGGGTGACCGAAATTTTTATCAACACCAACCCAGGCGAAACCCAGCTTCAAAAAGCGATTGGTGACGGCAGTCATTGGGGAGTGAAGATTACTTTCTTTGAACAAGAAGGTGGTCCGCAGGGTATCGCCCACGTGGTCAAATGCGCCGAAAAATTCATCGGCGGGGATCCCTTCATGTTCTATCTCTCGGATAATATTATTTTGGGCAGTCTCAAACCATTTTTTGATCAATTTGCTAGCCAGTCGCTCGACTGTATGTTGGCTTTTGCCAAAGTGCCCGATCCAGAGCGTTTTGGTGTACCGGTTTTCAACGAAGCGGGGGAATTAGTGCGCATGCTCGAAAAACCAAAAAATCCACCAAACAATTTTGCGCAAACCGGGATTTATCTCTACGGCCCAAATGTTTTCTTTGATGCTTTTGACCATATTGAAAAAAGCCCACGCGGTGAATACGAAATCTCAGATATTCATACGTACTTTTTGGAACAAGGCAAAAAAGTTGGCTGGAAAGAAATCACCGGCTGGTGGAAAGATACCGGCAAGCCAGAAGATCTTCTCCTCACCAACAAACTTCTCCTCGACGAAATGTCCCCGAGTGCCTTTGCGGTCAAAGGCACAGCTGATGCCGGAGCCAAGGTGTCTGGCAAAGTCCACGTTGGTGTTGGTACCACTGTTGGCAAAAACGTCACCATCACCGGCCCGGTGATGATTGGTGAAAACTGTGTCCTCGAAAATTGTTCCGTTGGTCCGTATGTCACTATTGGCAGTGGCTCCACCATTAAGCAAACAACTATCGAAGAGTCGATGATTTTCGGCAACTGTACTATTGATACTCCACTCAAACTCAAACAAAGTATTATCGGCGACAGCGTCACAGTGACGCGCCCGGCAGGGGAGTCGTCTCGCCTCATTCT
>CAYUBH010000014.1:15894-18646 GCA_964442985.1 uncultured Gammaproteobacteria bacterium | reverse complement strand
CTGAAGACTGGAGCGACGCGATAAGAAGAAGTGCCAGACCGCCATAAACACCATAGCGCACCACCTGACGGCCATAGAACAATTTTCCATGAGCATCACTACGAGTGTAGTTGTAGAGCTGGCGCATATATTTGGCAATGCTTGGGCGTGGGCGCCAAGAAACTAACGGCTCGCGCACATAGTGAGGTAGTGCGCCACGTTTTTGGAGAGCGAGATCAAAAATAACATCTTCACAAAAAGGAATCCATTCTGGATAGCCACCGACTCTCTGCCAAACGTTTTTGGTAAAGGCAACAGATCGACTCGACGGCAACCAGTCGCGCGCAAACTCTGCCTGACGCGGAGTGGTGGCGGAGGCTAAAAGATACATAAGCAGACTGTCCCCTGCTTCAAACCACGGCTTAAAGGCGGTGGTACAAAATTCAGCACCTTCCACAGTGAGCGGGTCGGTTATTTTTTGTAGCCACTCTGGCTCGTAGAGACAGCCCGCGTCGGTAGCGACAATAACATCACCTGTCGCTGTTTTGATAGCGGTATTTCGCCCAACGGCAATATTTCCTTCTTGTTGTAGAAGTACCAGAGTTGGGCTTTTAACCGATTGGAGCCATTGCCAAGTACCGTCGGTGGAGCCACCATCAACCACCACTATCTCATCTGGCTGAAGCGTCTGACGCTTAATACTCTCAAGCCAAGGTGGGAGAGTAGCGCGCTCATTTTTTACCGTAATTATAAGAGAGATCATACTAGACTTTACGAGCGATGAGATAAATCGTATCGCGGACATTAATTGGCAGGGCGACGGATTTGAGCGGGCTTTTGGCTAATACGCCAGCTAGCCACGAGAACACCGTAAGGCCTGTCCAACTATACAAGAGACGGACAATATAGGGAATAGCAAACCATTTGCCATGATGCCCAACATAGACCACTTTAAAACCATTTTTTTCAACCAAAGCGGAGAGGTTTTGTACGGTAAAATAAAATAAATGTTGTGGTGGAACAAAAGCGTGCCACCGTTTGCCCCAGACGCGTGCCCAAAGACTGCCGGCGTCGGGTGTTGTCAGCACAAGAAGACCGTCTTTGACGGTGAGTGAGTAGGCTTTGGTAATAGTCGCAATCGGATCTTTGACATGTTCAATGACATCTTGCATCACCACGACTTCAAATGGTGTTTCCGAAGAAAAATCTTCGAGCGTTGAAGCGGTAACCGCGAGCCCACGCTCGACAGCTTTTTTGGCAGCATACTCAGAAATATCAATACCAGCGGTCTTCCAACCTTTTTCTTCGGCCAGCGCCATAAAAAATCCCGTGGCACACCCCACCTCAAACATGGAGATAGCATCTTTTTTGAGTACATAGCCACCGATGACATCTAAAAAATGACGGTAGGTTTTTTTGGTCACCTCTTTATCAAGGTCGTAGTCCATATACCCGTCGAGCGTCGTATCGCCGGTAAAATACCCTTGGGAATAAAACGGACGAAGATCGTCGGGTACATTTTTTACAGCCATAAGCGCACAGCTACCACAACGATATATTTCAAACGTTTTTTTCACGAAGTGTGGCGCCATGGTATGTCCGCAGTTGAGACAGGTCATATTTTCTTGAGCAAAAAGACTGAGTTTTTGTAGAGATAGCTTGGTCGGCCTAGAATTTTTTCTTTGTATGCTTTGAGGGTGGCGTCAATTGGCGTGGAATCAAAGCGATCGACAACCGCGTAGCCAGCAGGAATAATTGCATCGGTTGAAACTGATACTTCGGTACCATCTGAGCCGGTGGCAAAAAACCAAACGCGCGAACCAACCGGAACAGCGGATGATTGAAACTGTGCCCAGAAAATTGGAGTCACTCGTGGGAAATACTCTTGTTTATAAAACTCATAGAGCCCCTCGCCGGCGTCGGGTGTGATAGCTAAATAATCTCCAGCTAGCGAACCTTTTTTGACAAACTCTAAGCCTTGGAACGAATTAAAGTAGCTGGCGTTGAGATAATTGCGTGAAGTGTAGAAATTAGCGAGACCAAAGACGGCTACGACAGCCCAAAGCACAAAACCTGCTAACGCAATTTTTTTGGAGCGAAGCGAAGACAAGCCAAAGGCAAAGATAAATACCCAGAAAAAATACGCTACAAAACCAAACTTTGGATAGACGATAAAGTTATATCGCGGATTGGCCACGTTCATAAACAACGTGTTAGCGATGATGAGCGCCACCCCTAGGAAAATAAGAAGACCGCTCCCCTGTCCGATTTTTTTATCTCGCCAGGCTTGCACAAGACCGACGCCCACCAACAGAAGAACAATACAACCGATGACAAAAATAGCGATATTCCACGGCAATATATTTTCACTGAAGAAAAAGGTGTAGACGTGAAACGAAATGCCGGCCACAATATGCTTCCATGAATTGGCTAACAGATTGGTATTAGTGAAGCCTCCATCGCCTTGAATAGCAATGCGGTGATACAAGAGCCAAGCGAGCGGAGAGCACACGATAGCTGTCGCCACCTGCCCCAGTACCCATTGTTTGAGGGTCACTAGATTAGTTCGGCGAATAAGTTGGTAAACAAACAGCCCGTTGGTGATGAGGCCGAGATAAATAACGTGCGGATAGTCGACGTAGCCCGTCACGATAAGTGCAACCAGATAGCCAACAAACGCTCGGCGGGTATACCCTTCTACAAAGAGCTGGTAGAAAAAATAGAGGGTCACAAGACTCGCGAAACCAGCCAAGCTGTGATAGCGAGCCATTTG
>CAYUBH010000014.1:0-15794 GCA_964442985.1 uncultured Gammaproteobacteria bacterium | reverse complement strand
AGGCTCGATTTGAAAAATCCCAGAACAAACGTTTCATCCATCCAGAAAGCACGTGATTCAATTTTAAAAAATACAAGAAATAACGAGAGTAGTATTACTCCAGTTAGTGCGCGGTTATTTTTGAGCCAGACTGTGAGACGATTCCCCATACTATTTTTTAGTAATTTTGTACCAGCTATACTGGACAATCTGTTTTAAAAATAACCAATACTCTTTAGTATCCAATTTGGAAGTACTAAACTTTCTAATACGGAAACGGAACGGCACTTCAAGTACCGAGGTATGAGCGCCTTTGATTAAAATTTCTAGCAAAATCTTGTAGCCGGTTGTTTCGAGCTTTACCCCATCAATGACACTACGGCGGAAAAAGAAAAAACCACTGAGCGGATCTTTGACGCCGGTCAAGAGTTTGGTGATGACCACTCCGCATTCAGAAATAAGTTTGCGCCACCATTTCCACTGTTCAACGGTGCTCCCCTCTTCAAACCGACTACCAAGCGCAATATCGTATTTTTCTATAGAAGGAATAAGGGTGAGGAGTGTTTCCGGGTCATGGCTTAAATCAGCGTCCATCACACCAAGAATTGGCCGAGTGGAGCGAGCAAACCCTTCACGCACAGCACTACCGAGGCCAAGCTTGCCTGAGCGATGAACTACTTTCAATGGATAGGTGCGGGATAGCTCTTCGGCTACATTACCGGTGCCGTCTGGTGAATTGTCGTCGACAATAATAAGCTCAGCATCAATCTCACCATTTTTTTTGAGCACAGTAAAAATTTCTTCCACGAGAATAGGAAGATTTTTTGCTTCATTATAGGTTGGGATGATAATCGAGACGTGTTGCATAGCTTTTACATTGTTTCACTAAAGGTGTGGCGGTTGTCCCAGAAATAGTTCCATGAACAGCTAATATCTTTGTGGCAAATATCCCAGATATGAAAGACATGAGCGTAGCGAAGTGTATTTTGGAGAGCGTACGGCGACACCAAAACGAGCGCCCAGACAATATATCCGAGAACTACCTGCCGACGAAGAATATATTCAATACCGAGAGCTGCCACCGGCACAATCAGCCAAGCGGAAATAAAAACGGTACGGCCAATAAACAATGGCCAAGCAAAATATGACAAGCTCGGCACGACTACTGCCAAAAAATAGGTTTTGGCGTTAGCAGATAGCGTTATTTTCTTTTTAATAAGCGCCACGATAGCGACGAGAACGAGGAGCCAGGCCAGGTTGTAGGTGGTCGCATTGACGCCCACCCATTTGAAAAAGGTATAGTTAGAGTCGGCGTAGACTACCCAATTATCAAGGAGCCAACGAAGCGAACTATAACCGATTTCCTGACCGCGCCACTGGTTGATAACCAGGGTCACGAAGGCAAGCGAGCTGACGAGCGCTAACTTTTTTGCTTTTTCTTTGAGAGATAAAGCCGACAAGAGAATGAGCGCCCCAAAAAACAGCGCCCCCATAGCCCCACTTTCTTTGGTAAGAAGCCCACCACTAATCGCCACACTACCAAGAATGAGCCAAGCTGATTTTTTGTCTTCATACCAGCGCCAACCACTATAGAGGACGAGCACAAACCAAAAATACCCGCCAATATCTTGCACCTGGGTAAGACCATAGCGAAGCAGCGGATAGCCAGTCATGAGGGTAGTAGCTGAGATAAGCCCGATAAGACGACTATCAAAAACTCGACGGATAAGGCCGTACGTCAGGAGTACCATCCCAAAATAGAAGGCAATGTTGAGAATAATGATACTAGTAGCAGGCTCTACCAAGCGAAGGAGTGTCGCCCCGACAACAGAATAGAATGGGTTTAGATAACGATTAGGATACATTTCCCCGCCCGGAGCGCCTCTGAAAAAATTAATGGCGGTAATGTAACTATCAGTGTCGTTGTTCTCATGAAAACCAAACATCTGCCAGAAGACTAGCAGATTAACGAGGGCAATAAGCGTAACGAGACCGATCCCCCATCGCTCTTTGCGGAGCAGCTTATCTAAAAATCCCATATTTAAGAATACAGTAGACCACTCTAAAGCCGTCTTTCCAAGTAATTTTTTTGCCTTCAGCGTAGGTGCGACCGTTGTAAGAAATGCCAACTTCAAAAATTTTAATTGGTTTGATGCGCGCGACTTTGGCAGTGATTTCTGGATCAAAACCAAAACGATCTTGCTCGAGGGTGATGGAATCGGTAATACTGCGCTTGATAACTTTGTAACACGTCTCCATGTCTGTCAGATTCAAATTAGTGAACATGTTGGAGAGCAGTGTCAACAATTGATTACCAAGATAATGCCAATAATAGACGATGCGGTGGGCACCGTCGCCAATAAAGCGCGAGCCATAGACAACATCAGCGCCATATTTGGTGATTGGCTCAAGTAGTTTTGGATATTCTTCTGGATCGTATTCAAGATCGGCGTCTTGCACCAATACGTAATCACCGGTGGCTACTTTGAAGCCGGTGCGGAGCGCCGCCCCTTTGCCCTGATTTTTTTCATGAAAGAAAACACGCACCCCTGCTGGCGGATTGCTCTTGAGCATTTCACGGGTGCCGTCGGTGGAATAGTCTTCGACTACAATCACTTCTTTTTCCCATTCACCAACAGGTGCTGCCAACACTCGAGACAAAAGTGTGTGTAAGGTATTTTTTTCGTTATAGACTGGAATAACAACAGAAATTTTCATAGGAAAAACAATTAAGCGGTGAGTGACTCGTAGATGTGAGCCACGGTATTGGCGTAGGTTTGCGCATTAAACTTGGCTTTTTCTTTGTCACAACCAGCTTTGAGGCGAGCGTAAACGGTTGGTTTATCAATTTCATGAAGTGCTTTAGCCAAGGCAATTGGATGAGCTGGTGGAACGAGGATCCCCGCTTCACCGACAACTTCTTCGATAGCACCACAGTAGGTGGCAATAATTGGCGTACCGACACCAATAGCTTCGCCGAGCACGTAGCCAAACTGCTCTTGCCACGCTGTTTGAGGAATACTACCCAAAATAAGACAGCGGGCTTGTTGGTAGAGCCCCAAAACCTGACTGTAGGGAACTTGCGGAATAAAAATAATAGTATTATTCATCCCCCACTCTTCTACCAAGCGCATCATGTTTTTCTTTTCCGGGCCTTCGCCGACAATCAACAATACTTTATCATGATTTTTTGGCTGTTTGGACAAATAGATTCTCCAACCATAGAGGACATCATAGACACCTTTTTCTTTGACCAAGCGATTTACTACGAGGTAGATTTCTTTATCTCGTACAATTTCTGGTAAAACGGCTTTGGCGCCAGCTGGTGCAGGAATAATACCTGGAGTAACCACAGTGATTTTGCTATCTGGGACACCAGCGTCGCGAAGCAAATCGGCAGCGTCATTGGTGGCGGGGATAAACATATCTACGCCAGCGATATTTTCTTGCATGATACTGGCTAATTTTTGGCGCCAATAACGTGGTGGCACAGAAAATCCTGGCCAGTAGTTGTACTCAAACCGACCAAAGCTATTTTCCCAGACAGTGGCAACTACTTTTAGTTTTGGATTTAATTTTTTAGCTCGGACAGCTTGAGTGGTATAGAAATTATAGAGCTCACCAACATGGGCAACATCAAAGCCTGCTAGTTTTTTTTCTAAACCAAACATCTGCTGGTAGCGACCAAACAGATATTTAAAAAAGTTTTTGGTGAAGAAATTATCGGCACTCGAGCGAACTGTCACCATTTTGAACGGCAATGGAGACTGATAATAAATATTCTTCGTGGTTTTAAAAACCGTTTGAGCAATATTTTTTGGGAAAAATTCCCAGGTTTTTGTCTCGCGATCACTCAAGCCGTTGCCTCGAATTTGAGCGACAGTAATAGTTCGCATAGAGTTGACTATTGATTAACGTAGCGATGAGCCAAACCGCTCAAATGTTCGTAGTTAGCACTATACCAGTCGATGGTTTTTTGTACCCCTTCTTCAAAAGTGAAGCGTGGCTTGAAACCAAGCGCCCGAAGCTTACTCGCGTCGAGATATTGATCAGGAATTTCAATAAAATTAGCCGCTTTTGGTTTGACTACCGGCGGAATATCTTTGACTTTCTTACGGAGCATATCGATAACGGTGGTCACACTACGAATAGTGTCACAGGCCGAAATATTTTGGAGTTGATCTTTGGAGTACGAACCAAGATTGAAAGCGGCCCAACCGTAGGTTTCTTTGCCGTGGGTTGGCATATTCTTGTTGTTTTCGCCGTAGAACTCTTTGAGCTTTTCAGCAACCAACAAGTAGCCCTGTACCACATCTTCAATATACATATACTCCCGGAGCACATCAGCGTTGCCCTGATTGATATGCGGAGCTTTGTTAGCGAGTAAACACATGATAGTACGCGGAATCAGACGAGAGAAGTTGAGGTCAGCTGGCCCATACATATTACATGGGCGAAGAACAACAACCGGCAGTTTGAATTGGTAGGAATAGGTTTGAGCCAAAACATCAGCGCAGACTTTGGAAGCGCTGTAGACATCTAACCCGCGAAGGGCGTAATTTTCTTTGTATGGCAAACTCTCCGAAGGGTCGCTCGCATGATCACCGTAGGATTTATCGGTAGAAGCGACAATCACCCGTGGAATGTTGTTCATGCGGGCTACTTCCAAAATATTCAGCGTACCGACAACGTTATTTTCAATAGTTGAGGCTGGCGAGTTGGCAGCATCACTCACAATCGCCGAAGCAGCAAGATGGAAGATGGTATCAATCTGATGGCGATCGCAAATACGACGAAGTACCTGGAAATCGAGTAAGTCGCATTGCTCTACGTCAGGACGACTGTTGGCAGTCTCCCCTGTTTGAATGAGACTAAGCATGTTGATGGGGCGGGCGTGACGAACCGTGGTGGTGACACATGCACCAGCCGACAACAAAGCTTTGATAAGGTGTGATGCTAAAAAACCATCACCACCAGTGACCAAGACACGTTTACCATACCAAAAAGGTTTGTTCAATTCCATACTGTGTGAGAGAAATTAGTGTTTCAGAATTTTGTAAATACGATAGGCCAGTTTACATCGATATATTCCTGCTTGGAGACTCACCACCAGTCCGTAGTAGCCGTCGCGCCAGTTGTTTTTGAGCGTGCCTAAGAAATATTTTATACCATCGGTAAAGGCGTAGCGGAGCGGATGAGCTAGGTACGAAGCAAACCACTGTTGAAACGATTCTGGGATCAACGCTTCGTTGTATTTTGGTAAGGCTTCAAAACCTTTGGCAAAGCAGTTAGCATCTCGTTCCAGTCTTTTTTTGAGCTGTCCGGAAAACCGGCTAAAACTCACTTTGCTAATAGCTGGCTGATGCTCCAGAACAAGATCAACTTTTTTGATCGGTTCAGCTGTCTGAATAGAGAAATTATGGAGCCCAATAGCCCAGACTTTTGGCTTATTAAAGAGGCAGGCTCGGTAGTTGGTCATGGTCACATAGCGTGACCCGTTCCAGAGCGGCCATTTGAAAGAATAAGCCCCAAAATTAGCTTCTAATGTAGCATTTTTAAGAAAAGATTGCAATCCTGCCGAGAGGAACTCATCGGCATCAATCATAAAGACCCAATCGTTTGAAGATTCCTTTAAAATAAGGAGGCGGTGCGGGTCGCTCCCCCCGATTCTGTCCCCCACTATTACTTTGTCGGTGTACTCTTTGGCGATAGTGAGCGTCTTGTCGGAACAGGGGCCGTCGTGAACAACAATAATCTCGTCAGCGATGTCTTTAATACTTTCTAGACAGCGACGAAGAAGTGCCTCTTCGTGATAGACCACCAAGCCAAAAGTTATTTTTGTAGTCGCCATAATCCTCGAGCTACTAATGAATCAAGTATTCTAAACCGGATATACAGATACCGACGGTAAACTTCGTGGAGCAGTGACGCTTGATGCGGAAAATCCAAAGCTTTACGGTCGGCATATGTAGCGTGATAGGTGGTAATTGCTTCGGCGGTAGGGAACATTTTTTTGAGTACCTC
This sequence comes from uncultured Gammaproteobacteria bacterium, assembly GCA_964442985.1. GTDB lineage: Bacteria > Patescibacteriota > Patescibacteriia > Magasanikbacterales > GWA2-37-8 > 2-02-FULL-45-10. The sequence continues at coordinate 9,791 of CAYUBH010000014.1, read as the reverse complement.
GGCGCTACTGACTGATCCGTGGAGTTGCTCGTAGGCCAATTCGTATTGCGCTACCCCGCGCTCCACCGCAAACTCGGCGACTACTTTGTGTCGCCCAGCAGAGCCAAAATCTTTACGACGAGTGTGATTGGTCGCTAAATCATGGACAGCTGAAGACAAACCGCCAACTGTGCTGACTACCCAGCCAGTGACACCATTGTCTACTTGTTCCAGCTGACCGTTATCCCAATGAGGGGTATTTTCCACCACAATCGGGAGTGACCAGACCATCGCTTCGTTTAAGCTATTACCAAAAGCTTCGCCACGACGCGAGGTGTGAACACAGATATCCATGAGCTGATACGTCTCGGCAATCTCTTTTTCTGAAGATGATTCTGGAAGCACAATTACTCGCCCGCCAAAAAAGTTTTTCTTTTGGAGCCAGCGCAAACGCGAAGTTGGCACGGTGCGGAACAAAACTTTAATATTGTTGGTTTTTTTCAAAAGCAGTGGTAATGCGGACAAGATAAGATCACCCCATTTGACTGTGTCGTTTCGCCCCACACGACCAATGACGATTTCATCTGGCATAATGCCCAGTTCGTGACGCATGGCTTCGCGTTTTTCGCTACTCAAACGAAACTGTTCAAAATAATCAATAGTAACCGGATTGTAGGCCACCCGCTGACGGAGACAGTCTTCTACCGTCTTCTGCTCCCCTTTCCAAGCGCGCTCAGCCAGCATCATCATGCTTTTATAGAGCCGGAGATCAAAACGGGCGCTTAATACCTCGTCTTCAAAAGCAAAAATGTTGGTCTCCATACATTTTTTTGGCTGAAGATACTCAACCACTTCTTTGTGAATTGACAGCTCGTTTTGCCCACTGCGATGAAAATGCAAAACATCCACTTGCGGATTTGGTAGTAGTTCTTTAATTTTTTCAATGGTGCCGTCGCCAACTAAAACACGCGCACCTTCTTCTTCGAGCAGTTTTACCCGCGGACCACCACGCACCAAGCACAGCACAGTGACATCAAATTTACTTTTATCCAAACGAAGCGCCAAGGTCTGGACCGTGCGTTCGGCTCCGCCGATATCTAAAATATTAGTGGCAATGACTAAATTTATTTTACTCATACAGTCAAAAATGTTTTTAGCCACTCTTCAATCAACAAGAGGCACCACAGGTGGTTGCTATAATCAGCTTTGCCAGATTTATGATCTTCGAGCATGCGAACAATGACATCTTTTTTGAAATGACGATAGAGTACGGAATCGGAACGGATCAAAGTGTCGCGGACATACTCATATAGTTCATTACGCATCCAAGCGCCAATCGGAATACCAAAACCCATTTTACGACGAGTAATAATGGCATCAGGAATTTTGCCAATCATAATTTGCTTCCAAATCCATTTGACGTCACCATTATGCACTTTGTATTTTTCTGGAATGCTGAGAGCTAACTCTACCAAGCGACGATCTAAAAATGGAGCGCGATTTTCGAGCGCATAAATCATGCTAGCAAAATCCACCTTCATCAGATAGTTGTCGCCGAGCCGGCCGACGATATCGGCGAGCATCGCTCGGTTTTGGTGGCCATAGCCAGGAATTTTTCCTAGCCCGAGCCATTCCGCCATCAACGTTTCTGACTTGTTTAGATCAATCGCCTGTTTGAGCTCATCGGTGTAGAGATCATCTTTGGTAAGATAAAAATGACTGCGTTTCAACTCTTTTTTCCAAATAGCGTAGAAATCAACGTAGGCTTGCACCAAATCATGCCCCAACAGCTCGGAGCGGTAAAATGTTTTACGCAATTTTTCATTACCTGTCGCCGAAGCGAGGAGGCCAAGTGCATCAGGAATCGCCTCTTTGCGAAGTAGCCCGGGAACAGCCTGGTAGCGCGCCAAGCGCTTATAAAAGGAATGGTTGGAATAGCCGCCAAACAACTCATCGCCACCGTCGCCAGTCAAAACCACGGTAACATGCTTTTTGGTTTCTTTAGCCATCACCATCGTTGGTACAGCGGCGTTATCGAAGAATGGCTCTTCAAACTGGCCGACCAATTGCGGTAGTAATTCAATTACTTTTGGATCAACGATAATTTCCGTGTGGTCGGTTTTGAATCTATCGGCTACCAACTTAGCAAAAGGAATTTCGCTATCGGGCTGATCTTTGAGGCCAACTGAAAAGGTTTTTACTTTGCCCGGTGAAATTTCACTCATCGCTGCCACCACCGAGCTCGAATCAAGACCACCACTCAAAAACGCCCCCACTGGCACATCACTAATCAGGCGCCCTTTGATAGAATCTTTGAAAGTATCCCAAAGAATTGTTTTCCACTCTTCTACACTGCGAGTAGTATTTTCGAGAGCATGGTCAATTGCTTGCCAATACGGCTTTACCGAAACTTCACCGTTTTTCCAAACGAGAAAATTACCAGCTGGTAGTTTTTGGATATTTTTGAACCCAGTGAGTGGGGCGGGTACGAAACGATAGGTCATCGCCAAATCCACCGCCTGCCAATCTGGTTCACGTGGAATAGTTTTGTCACGTAAAATTGCTTTAAGCTCGGAGGCAAAAATAAAGCTCTGACCATCCCAATAATATTTGAATGGTTTTTCACCAAGCGGATCGCGGGCAGCAAAGAGTGTTTGTTCGCGTTCGTCCCAAACGGCAAAAGCAAACATGCCGTTGAGTTTGAGAAGACACTTCTCGCCCCAAGCGATATAGGCTTTGAGCAGTACTTCGGTATCACTTTTAGTTTTAAACTGTACACCAATTTTTTCCAACTCTGCTTTAACTTCAAGATAATTATAAATTTCGCCGTTGAAAGTGATTGAAAAACGACCATCGTCGCTCACCATTGGCTGGTGACCACCCGGGCTCAAATCAATAATAGCCAAACGACGTTGACCAAGGGCTACTTTTTTATTAGCACTAAACCAACGACCTTCATCTTCAGGGCCACGATGTTTAATACAATCGAGCATCTCCCCAAGGAGTGCTTCTTCGGCGGGCTTGGAGGATCTAATAATACCGGCAATACCACACATATTAAGGAGAGTAATACGTTTTAAAATGTCTAAGCGTTGCTTGCTGTACAAAGGTGTTGGTCTGATACTCCTTGATATCTCTCATAAAATCAGGATTGTGGAGGGCAGTCTCGGGCACTCCAAAAAAATGAAGTGTTCGCGGAACAATGATTCTAAACACACGGAGAGCTTTCATTCTTTCTATGAGAATCTGCTCTTTACTATATGCCATATAGAAGGTAGGAATCAAGGCGACCGGGCGACTACTCAGGAGGTAATAGAGACTAAAGGTGTCGTCAAAGACGTAAAAGGCAGTATCCGCAACATATTCCCTGAGCTGAGACAGTTCGTCGATGGTCGCTTTTTCACACAGAGTAAAACCGGCAAAAGCCAGTTCGCGCTGAAGAAATGTTTCACTGCATGGCACCAACCCCACAGCTGAGCGCTCGGCTTCACGAGCCATAAGGATATCAACGACGCTGTAGCGGAAAAAATATAAGCTGACGAGTAGGTAGAGGCCAAAAAAGACGGCACTACCAAGAGCTAATACTCGAGCTAAGTACTCTTGCTTCCAAAAACGAAGTAGGAGCACTGTGGCAAAAATGAGCGAAGCACTGGTGATACCAATACGACCAACTGAAGCATCACCAAAGTTTTGACGATAGCTCAAAGCAAACGAAACGATGAGCCCAGCCAAAAATGCCCAGGTGGAAGCATCTTTTTGTCGTTTGGTAGAAAAAGTAAGGACTAAGAAAATAATCAGGTTGGCAATAATGACAATTGGTAGATAATACAAGATGGCATAGAGACTGTTTTTAACAAACGCCCCTAACGAAGCATTCCCCCAAACATTTGCCAGATTGAAATAAGGCGAAGCGTTGGCATGACCAGAATAAAAAATAATAGAGTGTAATTGACTTGTGAGAAGATCGCTATAGGCTCCGCCAGTGATACCAAGAAGCACTACAAAAGCAATAATCGGCGCTGCGACAAACGCTCCAACTTCTTGCAGCAATGGCTTTCTGATAAGTGCCAAAGCGACCCACAATGCGTAGGTGACGTAGCCGAGCACAATCGTGTCGGCTGATCCAAAGAAGAGTAGACCAACATGTAGGGCGCTGTAGATCGCAACTTTTTTCCAATACGTTTGAAATGTTTTGGAAGACACGATGTACCACCCCACCAACCAAAATACTGGTAACAAAAAGCGAAGTATATTGCGATGAAGCGACGGCGAAATGAGTGGTTGAATATACATAACGACCACCAAACCAAAAATACCTAGGCGGTATTTCCATTTGTCGGTGAGAAGCGAAGTGGTGAAGTAAAGACCAGCGAGCGCCAGCGTGTTCAGTGCAATTTTATACCAGATTAAACCAACTCCGAGTGACTGTAGGGCGCGGGCGACAAACAAATTACCAATTGAATATGGATAGATAATGGCAAACGACGAATACCCGAATTCTTTGAGGGCTGCTAGATTATAGAACTCTTCACCTTGGAGACTGGCGAGGGAAAATATTTTTTCACGGACCACCAGAGCGATTATCCCAAGGACGACTGCCACCCCTCCAACGACTAGCCATTCGTTTCTAGTTATTTTTGGAAGACGGAGCGCATCAACCGAGACTGGCTCAGTATTTTTTGCAGTAGTTAAGCGGTAGATACCAGCGAGAATAGCACCGACACTACAAAATATGGCGTAGAGTGCTAAACTTTTGGTGATCGAATAACCTATAAGCGAGGTGTTGGAAAAAACCCCCGCAGACAGCGCCTGTGAAGCGTCACTAAAAGATATGAGGCTTACCCCAAAAGTTACCAGTAAACTGATCACAGTGAAAATAAAAACGATCATAAATCTTTTTTAGCTTGGACAACGGTTTTTTGAAGCCCTAGTTCCAGAGATGTCTTGGCTCGCCAACCAATTCTGGTATTATTTTTTATCCGGGCACTGGAATGCATAATTTCATGCGAGCGGTAGGGTAAATTCCCCCACAACAGCGTACTTTTACTACCAGTTATTTTTTTAAGAATTGTAACAGCTTTTTTAATGGACACCGCTCGCCCACTGCCAATACCAAACTCTAGATACTGACCAAGCTTACCGGCCCGCAGGGCTGTTTTGACAAAGGCCTCGGCGACATCGTCAACATAGACAAAATCGCGACGCTGCTGACCAGCAGTGAGCTCAATAGACGGCTCAGCGTCAAGCAAATGTCTAACCATGGTCATAACAAATTTTTTACCGTCATCACCCGGGCCGTACATTTGCTCGATTCGTAAATTAAAAAACTTAGTCGCACTCCCCCGCACAATTTCCTCCGCAGTTTTCAAAAATAATTTTTTAGTGGTGATATAGCTTTTTTCTTTTGGTGCCAAACCGAGCTCAGTGGTGAAAAAAGTATCGGCGTTAATAAAGAACTCCAGGCCGTATTCTACACCTAGCTCGAGGAGAGTGAGTGGCAGTACGAGATTGGCCTTGGCGACATCGCTGAATTTTTCACCGGCTCGACCATAGCTGGTCGCCACGTGCATAACCCCTTGTACACTACCTTGAGAAAATAATTTTGGTAGATCTTTTTCTTCACAAGTACGCACGAACTTTTTCCAAGGCTTAATTTTTTCTAAAGACGATACTGAACGAACGAGTACAATGACTTCAAACCCAGCTTTGATGAGGCGCGGAAGAATTGCTCGCCCCAAAAAGCCAGTACCGCCTGTCAGAAGAATTGTTGGTCGTTTCGCCATAGACTAGAGCTTTACAAACTTGTACTTGAGCAGGTTGAACAAAAATTGGAAGCAGGCGCTAAAGCGAACATTTGATTTACCAAACTTCCGTGGATGAAAAGTAATAGGAAACTCTACCACCTGTGTTGGCTTGATAGCTCGGGTGGCTTTGATCATAATTTCGGCGTCAATAAACCAATCGGTGGAGCGAAACGGCTGGAGACTGGCGAGAAAGCTGGAGCGAAAGAGTTTTGGACCAGAATTAATATCGTTGGTGTAAACACCGTAGAGTACTCGGAAAATAATCTGATACATTTTGCTAATAAACAGCCGAGAAGCGCCGTCGTAGCGTTTGGTGCGGAAAGTTTTGACCAACTGAACGGTTTCTTTTTCTTGGAATACTCGGAGCATGGTCACGATAATGGTTGGATCAAACTGATTGTCCCCCCACATAAAGCCCACCACGTCGCCTTGAACAGCTGACAAGCCCTGCGCAACACCGTAACCATAACCTTGATTGACTGGGATGGTGATGTGGCGCACAAATGAGTACTCTTTTTCTAAACGAGAGAGTGTTTCTTCGGTGGTGTCGGTGGAGCCATTGTTAACAACAACAACAGTAAAATCAATCCCGGTAAGACCTGATCGAACTTGCGCCAACTGCTCGAGAAGCATCGGCAAATTTTTTTCTTCGTTGTACGATAGCACCGCTATATCTACAGTCTTCATACAGCTAAGGCTTGGCGACAAAAATAAACTGTACGGCGCACAATTCTGGGAAAGCAAAAAGTACTTTTCGCCCAACGCCCAATAATTTGCGTTGTCCAAAACGCTCAATGTAGCCCGCTGATGGGCGGACACTCTCTACCTGTAAACCACTTTTTTCAATCATTTCTTTCGCAGTTTTTTTGGTGAAAAATTGAAGATGAGTGGCATCCATAATCCCTGTCTCTGTTCTGTCAAAACGACCGCGGAGAAGGGCTAGGCGCACCGAATAGTGAGCAACATTTGGTACCGAGATAACTACCCGCCCAGTAGGCTTCAGATATTTTTTTAGCTGCGCCAAGGTACCACTTGGGTCAACCATGTGTTCCAGTACGTCGCCACAGAGAATAACGTCAAACTGACCATCGAGCCCGCCTTCGGCTACGACTTCTTCAACTGTTTTGTTGTAGAGTTTGGCATAACCCGAAGACTGTGCGTCATTATATAAATCGGTCACCGGCTCAATGCCGTAGAGTTCGCATTTTTTTTCGGCTACCAAATATTCGCCGAGATACCCGCTGGCTGTACCAATTTCTAACACTCGCGACCCCACTGGGACACGATCAATCAGGAGCATATGCGTGTTGACGGGGTTAGGATCGAAACGATATTTTTTGGAGGTAGTCATACTAGCTCAAAAGCTTTTTCAGAAGTAACGTGCCGAAGTTGGCGATATTTTTTCCAAATGAGAGGGCGCATGTTGCCTCGCTAGGATTCTTCACAAATACTTCTGGTACTGGCTCGGTAATTTTTTTTCCTAAAAATAAATGAGTGAGACGGCGCTTGTCACCACGAGTATTACCTGAGCTATACTCAGCACTATCTTTTGACGAGCGGAGCAGGTGCGAAACGTGCCAAAACTTTTCTTTCAAAAAACGAACCTGGTCTTTTTCAAAAACAGCTTGTCCATCGGCATCAACTACCGCATCGTGATTATACTCCCCACTCCAATGAAGCCCTGGGGCGCGTTTAAAAAAACGCGGTGTGGCATGAATGACATTTCCGCGAATAGTGTAGGCACCGCGCGACGACGCATGAAAGATATCTCCAACGCACAAATAAAATGGAGAGATAAGACATTCCGTCTCCCCCGCTTGCGCTAGAGCGGTCTTAGCTTCTTCTATTCCTCTCATAGTCCAGACTTCGTCACCATCGAGAATCATAAACCAATCAGTGGCGGTGCGTTCCATCATTTCTTGGCGCAAAGCGGTGTGCCGAACTTTGTCGGCTGGACCTTTTTTTTCAAAAATAATTTTACCTGGAAACTCTTTCATCACCTCTTCGATAACCGCTACAGTATTGTCGGTGGAGCCGGTATCAAAGACTAGCGCCGAATCCACAAACGGCAAAACTGACCGCAAGGCGTATCCGATATACTGCTCTTCATTTTTTACCACTGAATGCGAAGTCAGAGACGGCATATTTTGGCTTAGTTGACGATAATTTCTTTATTCTTAAGCAGATAAACTGAACAGGCTATATTGTACAGGACAGCCGACACGATGCCAAGACCAAAGGTGTAGCCAGCGCCAAGCACCCCAAAACGAGGTACTAAGATGATAGTTCCGATGATGTTTACCGCCACTTGAATAACCCCGCTGATAGCCATAAGCTCGGTGCGGTTGTAGGCGGTGATGATCAAAGAGAATGGAATAGCGAAGAGGTTGAAGACTAAGCTGTAGGCCAAAACTAAGTAGACCGGTAGTGCCCCACTAAAGCTAGAGCCAAAGAACAGTGTAATAATATATTGAGATGGGTAGACCAAAAGCGACAGTACAACGACTGGAATACTGATCCATTTAAGCGAGCGCTTGAGGAAATGAATGAGCGCTGCTTTGGAGTGAAGGCCACTTATTTTTGGCGACAAAACAGCAGCGATAGATTGCGTGACGAGTGGATAGAGCTGGATAAGCTGGTAGGCGGCAGCGTAGATAGCCACTTGCTCAAGACCAAGATAGTGACTGATAACCACCTGATCAATCCGGCTCGCTAAAATTGAAAAGAGTGACCACAGGCTGAGCCACGCACTGAAGCGCTTGAGCTGGTCGTGCATTTTTTGTTTCGTTTCTTCATCTACCGATACTTTGGTAAATCCTTTTGGCAATACTCGAAAACTTACCGCAAACAAAATCCACGGCACCAAAATATAAATACTTAGATACCAATATAAATCACTCGTTCCTAAAAGAATCAAAGTAACCACCGCAGTCAAACGAAGTAGGCCTTTGAGTGTTTGGAGGCCAGCATTATAGAAAAATCGCTGGCTGGCTTGGAGAAAGGTGTTAATAAATCCAAGGAGAACTACACCGCCGACACCCAAAAACGAAAATAGCAAATACGGAGCGAGGCTTGGCTGGCCAAAAAGATGAGTAGCAATTGGAGTAGCTAAAAGTAAGCCGGTGACGGTGAGGACAACTGTTAATGATACGCGCCACTGCCAAATAGTTTTAACAAGCTGTTTGAGTTTATCAAATTGCTGATGGGCAATGTAATAGGGAGCAAAGCGAGCCAAGCCGGCGTTCAAGCCCAGATCGGAAACTTCGGCCACGGTGCTCAGTACCAAAAGCGACAACGAAAAAGTAGCAAACCATTCTTTGGATAAGTTGCGCCCCAAAAGAACATTAATCAAAAAGAGTGAAGCACCATTCACCATGGAGCTCACATAGACATAACTCACGTCACGAATAAATTTTTTCTTTGTTAGGCCGGCGAGACGATCGAGTAGCATCATAGTTATTCTTTTACCGCTGTGCCTGAAGTGGCATCAGCCCCCGAAATTCCCACAGTGGTGATAGTTGTGATATATTTTTTCGGAGTAAAAGCGGCCAAAACATATTCCACTGGGTAATCTAGAAATAAATACGGAAAACCGCGACCAAAGGCAGACCAAATAATCGATTTCATACTGGCTGAAAAACTATACAAGCGAGTGGAGATAAAATCAGGGCGGATAAAATGATAGACTATCTCCCCTTTTAACCAGTCGCTCAGAACAAAATCATCGTTGAGGAAATACCGACCGCTAATTTTAAAATATCGTTCGGCGTTCGGAATTTTTTTTGATGAACGAAGCATCATCATCACCTCACCCAAACTTTTGAAACGACTGTCACAAGCGAGACGGACCAACATATCGCCCCCGATATAGCAAAAATCATCGACTTCTTTGGCGATAGCAAATGGATTATCCTGAAGCCCCGCTTCTAAGAGCACAATGCGGGCGCCCGGAGCGTGATGGCGAATTGAAGCGATGGTTTTGAGTGTTTGATGATAACGCTCTTCGGC
>CAYUBH010000013.1:10554-20829 GCA_964442985.1 uncultured Gammaproteobacteria bacterium | reverse complement strand
GCTTTCTGCTACACTACGGACACCTTTTGCGCAAACCACAATGCGCCTGTAGCTCAGTCGGTAAGAGCACTACCCTTATAAGGTAGGGGTCGGTGGTTCGAGTCCACCCCGGCGCACACTATTCATACTATGACCAAAAAAATAACCATAACCGAAGACGCCCACGGCGAACGCCTCGATATTGTATTGGCTGACCAGCTCGAAGTGAGCCGTTCCCAGGTACAAAAAATGATTGATGCGGAACAAATCACCGTCAACGGTAAACAACCAAAAAAAGCTGGCGATACCATGAAAGAAGGGTATGTCGTTGTGATTGATGAAAAGAAAGAAACTACAAAAACCGCCAAAAAAAGCCACGTGGTTAACCAACCAATCCCAAGCAAGACTCGTTCCAAAAAAGCCCTGGTCCCCAAAGTTATTTCCGAAACTCCAGATTTTGTAGTGATTGAAAAACCAGCTGGCCTCCTGGTGCACCCGACTCAAGCCGAAGAAGAAAACACTCTCACCGATTGGCTCCTCAAACAGTACCCAGAAATTAAAAAGGTTGGCGACGATCCAAGTGTTCGCCCTGGCATTGTCCACCGCCTTGATAAAGAAGCTTCTGGTCTTATGGTTATCGCTCGAACACAAAAAATGTTCGACCACCTCAAAGAGCAATTTAAAAACCGTACCGTCAACAAAGAATACTATGCTCTCGTCCACGACCGCGTCGAGCGCGATGAAGCAACTATCAATTTTCCGATTGCTCGCAGCGGTAACACTGAGCGCATGGCCGCTCGCCCAGCCAATGAAAACGGCCTTGGCAACGATGAAAAAGACGCTGTCACTGATTTTATCGCCGAACGTCATTTCAAAAACTTTAGTTTACTTCGAGTCACCATTCACAGTGGTCGCATGCACCAAATCCGTGTTCATATGCTTGCCTACAACCACCCAATAGTCGGCGACCCACTCTACTTTCAGAAAAAACGTCGTCGCACTTTTGATGAACGCCTCGGTCGCCTCTTCCTACATTCCACCCTACTTAGCTTCACCGATCTGAGCGGTCAAAAAGTCTCTTTTGAATGCGCTCTCCCCCAAGAATTACGCGATTTCTTAGAAACACTCGTTGTCGTCTAATCCTATGCCTGGCCTTTTTGTCATCATTTCTTCTCCTTCTGGTGGCGGTAAAGATGTCGTCATCAACAGCCTTATCAAGCGCTTGCCAAAAACGACCCGCCTGATTACCACCACCACCCGCGAACCTCGCCCGGGCAACAAAGAAGGTGTGGATTATTTTTTCACCACCAAAGACATTTTTGAAAAACGTATTGCCGACGGTGATTTTCTTGAATACAACAACTACGCTGGCAACTACTATGGCACACCCAAAAAATATCTAGAGGAGCTCTTGGCTACCAACGATGTCGTCTTAAGCCAGCTCGAGGTCAACGGCAAACACGCCCTCGACAAGCTTGGCTTTGCCCACCTGGCCATCTTCATGCTCCCCGACAGCCTCGACAATCTCAGAAAGCGAATTGAGCGCCGTGGCGGTATCACCCCCGAGGTTATCGCCGAGCGCCTCACCATCGCCGAGCGCGAAATTGCCGCTTCGTCGGATTATGATTACCGAATCGTCAATGTCGAGGGTCAATTACCTGAAACTATAGCCAAAATTGAGGAGATTATCACCTCCGAATTAGCCAAACGAGGGTAGGCTTGACAAAAAGCCCACATTTAGCTAGAATAGCGTCACTCTATTACTTATCATCGTTTTATGACCGAAGCAGTAAAGCAAGTCCTCAAAGCAGGCATGGTGGTCAAAATTCACCAAAAAATCAAAGAAACTAACACCAAAGGCGAAGAAAAAGAACGTATCCAGATCTACGAAGGTACGATTATCAACGTTCGCCATGGTAACGAAATTGGCGCCACCATCACTGTTCGCAAAGTAGCTGACGGTATCGGTGTAGAGCGTATCTTCCCTATCAACGCTCCAGTTATTGCCAAAATCGAAGTTGTTAAGGCTTTCGATGTCCGCCGCGCTAACCTCTCCTACCTCCGCGGAGACTTCAAACGCAAGATGAAAGAAACTTCCAAATAATCTTCAACAAAAAAACCTGCCGACTGGCAGGTTTTTTTGTTTCGCATAGCTTGGATGGTTTACAGATATTTACCCGTCCAACTCTTTTTATTTTTCTTCACATCCGCTGGAGTGCCTTCGGCTACCACTTCCCCACCGCCCTTGCCACCTTCTGGGCCCATATCAATCACCCAGTCGGCCGAGCGAATAACGTCGAGATTGTGTTCAATCACGAGCACTGAATTACCTTTGGCCACCAATTGCGACAACACCTGGAGCAAGCGTTTCGTATCTTCAAAGTGTAAACCAGTCGTTGGCTCATCAAGAATATACAAAGTATTACCAGTCGAAGCGCGGGATAATTCTTGCGCTAATTTAATACGTTGTGCTTCACCACCAGAAATAGTGGTCGCTGGCTGACCAAGCTCGACGTAGCCGAGACCCACTTCACGAAGGACATTAAGCTTGTCGGCAATCGCTGGGAATTCGCTAAAGAAGCTATAAGCCTCTTCCACTGTCATCTTCAAAACATCGGCAATATGCTTGTTGTGGTATTTAATTTCGAGCGCCTCTTGATTGTAGCGCAAACCATTACATTCGTTACATTCCACAAACACATCGGCCAAAAATTGCATCGGAATGCGGACATAGCCTTCACCAGCACAGGCCTCACAGCGTCCACCCTTCACATTGAAGCTGAATTTACCAGCGTCGTAGGAGCGCATCCGAGCTTCGGTAAGCGACGCAAACAAATCACGAATTAAAGTAAATACCCCAGTATAGGTCGCCGGGTTAGAGCGTGGTGTTCGGCCAATTGGCGACTGATCAATGGCAATAACTTTATCAATGTTAGAGATGCCTTTAATGCTCTTGTGGGCGCCCGGCTCATCTTTGGCGCGATAAAAATATTTAGACAACGCTTTACTCAAGATGTCGATAATCAACGTCGATTTACCAGAACCGGACACACCAGTCACGGCCACTAATTTTTGGAGTGGAATCTCTACATCAATATTTTTGAGGTTGAACGCTTTAGCACCCGTGATGCTCAACGATTTTGGAGGCACTTTTGAAGTCGCCTGTTTTTTCTTGAGACTGCGATATTCTTCACTAATATCAATGCGACCACTCAAATATTCGGCCGTCAACGATTTTTTATTTTTCTTAAACTCAGCCAAAGTGCCTTGGGCAATAATCGTCCCGCCGTAAACACCAGCCCCTGGGCCGACATCAATAATATAGTCAGCTTCTTCCATCATCGCTGGATCGTGCTCCACTACCAAAACAGAATTACCTAAATCACGAAGGTATTTAAGCGTTTTAATCAATTTATCATTGTCGCGAGGATGCAAACCAACTGACGGCTCGTCCAAAATATAGATAACCCCAGTCAAACCAGCGCTAAGCTGACTCGCCAAGCGCACACGGGTGACTTCACCACCCGACAAGGTGTTCATGGAACGACTCAAATGAAGATACCCCAAACCAACCTCATCGAGATGTTCCAAACGAGGCATAATTTCTTTGAGCACCGGCTCAACCACTTTGGTTTGAATATTTTTACTCACCCCCTCAGTCGCTTTGCTAAAAATTTTCTTGAGAGCGAGTAAACTTTCTTCGACACTCATCGCCGCCATATCGGCAATAGTATATTCACCAATCCGAACAGCCAGTGATTCAGCGCGCAAGCGTTTGCCTTGGCAGACCGGACAAATTCGTTCGCGCATATACTGTTCGATTTCTTTGCGAACGTATTCAGAATTAGTCTCCAAGTGCTTTTGCATCAAATCTGGAATAACCCCAGCATAGACGGCCTTCTTACCTTCTACTTCGTAGAGTTCGGAGCCACTGCCATAGAGGACAATATCGAGCACTTTGGCTGGCAATTCGCTAATCGGTGTGTGGACGGAAAAACCATACTTATCAGCTACTTTGCTGAGCATTTTCTGGTACCAACTCTGGTTGCCGGTGATACGAGTCCATGGCTGAATCGCCCCCTCAGCCAAGGTGAGCTTGGTATTTGGGATAACCAACTGCGGGTCAACTTCCATCGTCACGCCAAGGCCAGTACAACGAGGGCAGGCGCCGTATGGACTATTGAAACTAAAGCTACGCATGTCGAGACTCGGCATCACCTTACCACATTTTGGACACAAGCCAATCGTGGAAAAAAGCGTCGAGGTATCTTCACTCGAAACACGCACCAAGCCATTAGATAAATCTACCGCTGTTTCAACTGCCTTCGTCGGATCTTCTTTTTTAATATTAACAATCTTGCCAACGAGTAAATCAATCGTGAACATTTCCGAAGCTGGAAATTCCATCTCAGCCACTTCGTTAATTTTAATCAAATCACCGTCAACTCGCACCCATTCATAACCAGATTTTTCAATCTTTTCAATCAATTCTTTTTTATCAACCACCCCTTCGCGAACCAACGGCGAAAAAATACAGACTTCTTTACTTTTGCGAGCAATTTCACGAACCCGCTCCACAATTTCACCAGTGGAATAGAGCTTCACTGGAACATGACAGTCGGGACAATGCTGGGTGCCGACGCGCGCAAAAAGCAGACGGAGATAATCATAGATTTCCGTCACCGTACCAACAGTGGAGCGAGGATTTTGGGTAGAAACTTTTTGATCAATCGCAATGGTCGGCGACAAACCATCAATCGCATCAACATCGGGCTTATCTTGCACATCCATAAATTGACGAGCAAACGACGACATTGATTCAGCGTAGCGACGCTGACCTTCGGCATAAATAGTATCAAAAGCCAAACTAGATTTTCCCGAACCAGACAAACCAGTGACTACTACTAACTTATTTTTTGGAATATCAATCGAAACGTTTTTCAGATTATGCACCCGAGCTCCCTTAACTTTAATCATGTCCATAACAAACAAAGCTATAAAAAATATACATTAATTATTGAGCATAACTACCTTGTGGGTAGGTGCCGGAATCATTTACCACTGTTTCAACTGCTACACCATCGAGGTCGGCATTAGCCGTAATACCTGAAGGCAATTGATCAAGCGGAAAATAATCTTTAATCGTCACCTGTTTGTCCCAAGCACCAACTACCGCTGGGCCAGTATGATCTTTATACCCCACCACAAATCGCGCATCTTTACGGATAGTGAAGTTAATATCTAATTCTCCAGTCAGAATAAACCCGACTAATTCGCCTTGCGCAGCAGAACACCAATCAGTTGGCTTATACGCGTCAGTGAGGTTGCTAAACATAGTTTCATACGTACTAAATGTGCCCCCAGTATTCTCAACCACCTGATACCCTTCAGATCCCCCGTCCCATTCTTCACTATCACCAATGGTCAGCTTGTTAGTGGCCGAATTACGGCATACTCCATAAAAAGTAAAGGCGTTATCATCAAGCCAATCTTTGGAACCAATATTACTCCAATTGACTGGCAACTTAGCAGATACCTGATCACCAAGCGATGTTACTGCAAAACGTAAAAAGAGTTGGCCAGCCTTACACCCATAGCGCATTTTTGCTCCTTCTGGAGCTTTCTTTTGTGGATCATCATCTCCCAAAAGAACACAAGACGCGCCAACATTACAAACATTACCAAAACACGTAGCGTCGCCACCTTTAGTCATATAAAACCGATGGCCACAATAAAATTTAGAAGTTTTAACCTCGCTATATGGTGTTTCGTATTTAATAGAAGCATCTGGGGCTGGAATAGCGCTTATTTGATCGGTATAGTCCCCAGCAAAATGAAATGCGGTGGTGTCCGGAGCCCCTACACAAAACTGTGGGACCATCGCTTGCGGACGAACCATCCACGTTTGCGGTAACCGAAAGGCCACCAATGTCGGATTAACTGTTTGTAAAATAAAATACGAAGAATAAGCGATAAACAGACCAATCAGCGCACCACCAATTCTACTCTTAGCACTTGAAATTGCCTCAGAATTGCCGGCCGAGGAAACCCATTGAATACCAGCCACGATAAGTACCAAGACAGCGAGGATAGCGGCGACACCAATCGCGTAGGTGTAATTAATTTGTATAAATTCACCAATATTAGCAAACTCAGTTTTGCCACCAAAACTAATTTCTGTTTTGGTTTTGCCCGAAGGTAAACATTTTCCCCATTCGCTGTCGCCGCTTCCACCCTTACATATCCCTTCACCTGCCACAAAGCCGCCTACTGCTTGAGTATACTCTTTACTACCCGCTTGTAACTGCGAAAAAGACTTGCCAGCGAGTTGTTGCGCCACAATTTCTTGGCAAGCAGAGCGTTGCCAACAGAGAGCGTTGAATTCTGGAATACCGGACTCCGCTTGAACGACCGAGCTAACAATAAATAATGAAGCGAGGGTGCACAGGCCAAACACGAGGTGTTTTGACATACTGTTTACCAATAAAGAATAACTTTTTGTCGCTACAGACTGTAGCACACAAACGAGGTTTTGACAATGCTGACAGGGAAACCAGAGCAATCGCCCTATTTATTCAAAAAAGCCAGGAGATATTTTTGCCAAACAGCGAACGGAATTGCCCCTTCTACCTTTTGACCATTTACAAAAAAGGTCGGTGTTCCAACAACACCATTTCGAACCCCTTCGAGATAATCACGACGAACTTTTTCAGCGGTGGCTGGACTGTCGAGACACAATTTAAGCGGGCTATACTCCAAATCTACCGCTGTCGCGATAGTATAGATAGCTTCATCAGATAACGCTTCAGGCAAAGCGTCTTGATTAGCAAACAACCAGTCGTGCAGTGGCCAGTACCTATTTTGAGCATGAGCGCACTCGGCCAATTCAGATAAAACAGTCGCCCCAGGGTGGAGTGTTTCTACGGGAAAATGACGGACAATATAGGTGACATTGGTGCCATACGAAGACAATACCTGCTTCATCACCGGCGCAGCAACTCGACAATTTGGACATTTAAAATCAATAAACTCCACAATCTCGACTGGTGCCCCTGGGCGACCGAGCAGCGGGCTTTTAGCATTATCGAGCTGTACTGCTCCAGAAACCGCCGAAGCACGAGGCAAGGCGTCGGTAAACTGCCCACGCCATTCAAGAGCTACTCCCGGGGTAGCACCATGAGCAATCTGCCACCAATACCGGGCAGTAAACCCAGCGATAGTCAGAAGAAGGGCACTAAACAAAAAACCAACGATAATCAGGACAATCCCCCACCATCGTTCAAACCATCGTTGTTTCATTGGCACCTCGATATCAAAAGGCATACGTTAGTTATTAAGGAGTAGTATAGCAAAAAAAGCCCTACCTGACTACTTCTGGTATTCATTGACAAAAAGACGCCCGTTTGGTATACTTCTTTATAAGTTATTAGTTTTGAAAAAAGCATTACTGTATGCAAGCAACGATCCTCAACATCACTCAAATTGTTCTATCCTCTATCTTGATCCTGATTATTGCCTTACAGCAAAAAGGTTCTGGTATGGGCGCGCTCCTTGGTGGCTCAAGCAACGTCTACAGCACCAAACGCGGTCTCGACAAGGTCCTCCATATTACTACTATTGTTATTGCAGCTATTTTCCTGGCTGTTTCTCTCGCTCGCGTATTCTTCTAGGGTAGTCGCCACGTCACAGTTGCGACTCATTATTTAGGCTCACCTTTCCACATGGTTTGGAGCAAGCTTCTTTCATGGTTGAAAATTAAAAAGCCGTCGCTTCCTAGTTATCAAGATTTGGATAAAAAACTGGTAAAAAGCACGCAAACGTCCCAATTCCCAAAATTGGCGCAATTTAAGTACATCAAACATTTCTTGTCTACTACCGAGAAAAAAACCGCTCTCGCAAGCCTATTTGTCTTTGTGGTAAGTGGTATGACGCTCGCCGGCCTACAGCTGGCCCAAAGAATTGAACAAGTTCCAACCGTTGGCGGCGAATATAGCGAGGCCATGATTGGTCAGCCAAAATATATCAACCCGTTGTTTGCTGCTGCCAGTGATGTTGATGCCGACTTAACAAGCCTGATTTACGATGGTTTATTTCGCTACAACCAAGATGAAAAACTTGAGCCAGATTTAGCCGAAAGTTACACCATTAGTGCTGATCAAAAAAGCTACGATATTACTATCCGCCCTGGTCGCACCTGGTCAGATGGTGAACCGGTCACTATTGATGATGTTATTTTTACCTTTGAAACACTCCAAAACCCAGAAGTCGGTAGCCCATTACTCCTCGCCTTCCAAGATGTTCTGATTACCAAAGTAAACGACACGACCGTTCGCTTTACTCTCAAAAGCCCCTACGCTCCTTTTATGAGCAGTCTCACCGTTGGTATCTTGCCAACGCATATTTGGGGCAGTATTTCAGCCAACAGCCTCAAATTAGCCGGCCAAAATCTTCAACCAATAGGGTCTGGTGCCTGGAAGTTTAGCAAACTTTTAAAAGACGAAAGTGGTCGGGTGACCAGTTATACCCTAGAGAGAAATGAGAGTTATCAAGGTAAAAAACCATATATCAGCACTTTGCGCTTTGTTTTCTTTGATGAATATCGCGAAGCTGTTGACGCCATGCGTACCGACACCAGCTTATCATTAAGCTTTGTACCTCACGCTCTCGAAAATAAGCTTAATAGCAAAACAGTCAAAATAATCCCGATCACCTTACCGCAATACACTAGCTTGTTTTACAACCAAACCAACCAACCACTCTTGAAAGACGACGCGCTACGCGAAGCACTCGCTCTCGCCACCAACAAAGAACAACTGGTGAGGGACGCTCTTGGTAATTATGGTAAAGTAATTGACTATCCAATTTTAGAAGGTAGTATTGGCTATATTGCCACCAGCTCAAAGCTAGGCTTTTCTATTGAACAAGCCAACGCTTTGCTCGATAAGAAGTGGACTCGCATTCAACCTGAAGATTATTTTACTTTAGCTACAACCAGTCTGTTTAAAAAAAGCCAACCAGAAATTGAAGCCTTTAAGCAAGCTAACAGCTCGACTCCAGAAAAAGGCATCGAGTTCGAAACACAACTACGCGACGAAGCGGTTGCTGCTGTTCGCAAAGCGATGGATCCGTCGCAAACTTTTTATCGCAAAGACAAAGATGGTGTAATTTTAGAAATCAGCCTCACCACCGCCGACAACCCAGAATACAGTCGCACCGCCGAGCTGATTGCTCGTATGTGGCAGGAAGCTGGCATCAAAGTCAATGTTCAAAAAATTAATACTCAACAAATTGTCCAGGTCGTTAAAAAACGCAACTACGAAACACTGCTCTATGGTGAATTAATCGGTTTTGACCCTGATCCGTTCCCATTCTGGCATTCTTCACAAGTAACGAGCCCAGGGCTTAATGTTGCCAACTACAGCAACCGCACCGCCGACAAGCTCCTCGAAGAAGCTCGGGCTACAACTGACGAAAAGAAACGCGGTGATTTATATCGACAATTCCAAGAAATTCTGGCCAAAGATATGCCCGCTCTCTTTTTATACACCCCAACCTACAGTTTTGCTGTCTCGACTAATATCAAGGGGGTAACTAACAAAACTATCAATACTCCTGCCGATCGCTTCATCGGCATCGAAGACTGGTACGAAAAAACAACCTGGCGCTTTAAGCGCTAAATGGTATCGGAAGATACGAAAAGCGGACGTGGCGGAACTGGTATACGCGTACGTCTCAGAAGCGTATGGAGCAATCCTTGAGGGTTCGAGTCCCTCCGTCCGCACAAACATTACTCATCCCCTGTTTTTCCTCTCTTTTTAATTTATGGGAAAACGGTTAATTGTATGTTTTATTTATGATGTTATCGAAAGATACACCAACAACTCCTCCGGCGCCGAGCGCTAGCTCGCCTGGAGACAAATCTCAGAACCGTCGTCCTCGCCGAGCGCCCTATGTGCCAAATCGCGAACGAACGACTAATTTTGCTATCCCAAGCTCTGTCGGACCTCGCGCCACGAGCGGGGCAAGCCCATATCGCTCCACTCGAGCGACTAGTGGCCACGCTATGCGTATTGAGCCAACCAAAGTTGCCGCTGGCCCAAGCGAAAAGAAATTACGCGTTGCCGTACTTGGCGGTCTCGAAGAAATCGGTCGCAACTGTACGCTCATTGAATATGGCGATGATATTATTATCATTGACTTAGGGCTTCAATTCCCCGAAGAAGACATGCCTGGTATTGATTACATCATCCCCAACATGAGTTACCTTCGCGGAAAAGAAAAAAATATTCGCGGGGT
>CAYUBH010000013.1:4857-10454 GCA_964442985.1 uncultured Gammaproteobacteria bacterium | reverse complement strand
ATTCCTGACTCCACCGGCGTGGTTATTCGCTCTCCAGAAGGCACCATCATTCATACTGGCGACTGGAAATTCGATTACCAACCAACCGGCGAAATGCCAGCCGACTTACAACGCATTGCTCAAATTGGCAGTGAGGGTGTGCTTGCACTCTTAAGTGACAGCACCAACGCTTCTCAGCCAGGTCACCAGGTATCTGAAACAGAAATCGCCCACAATCTTGAAGATATTTTAATGAAAGCTCCAGGCCGAGTTATCATCGGTACTTTTGCTTCGCTCTTATCTCGTATCAAACAGCTCATCGAAATCTCTGAAAAAATGGGTAAAGTGGTCGCGCTCGGCGGCTTTAGTATGAAAAGTAATGTGGAAATCGCCAAAGAGCTCGGCTACATGAAATTTAGCCCAAAAACCTTGGTAGATTTGCGCACTATCAACAAATATCCTGACAATAAAGTCGTTATCATCTGTACTGGCGCGCAGGGCGAAAAGAACGCTTCTTTGATGCGCATTGCCAACGGCGAACACCGCGATGTCAGCCTGGTTCCTGGCGACACTGTTGTCTTCTCCTCCTCGGTTATTCCTGGCAACGAACGCACTGTGCAACGCCTCAAAGACACCTTGTTCCGCAAAGGCGCCGATGTTATCCATTACCAGATGATGGACGTGCACGCTGGTGGCCATGCCAAGACCGAAGATGTAAAACTCATGATTCGCCTTCTCAATCCAAAATATTTCGTACCAATTCACGGCAACCACTTCTTGCTCGTCTACAATGGTCGCGTCGCTTCGTCGCTCGGCATGAGCAAAGATAAAATTTTCATCGCTGACAACGGTCAGGTGATGGAATTCAAGCAAGGCGAAGGTGTGCTTACCAAAACTAAACTACCGACTGACTATGTCTTTGTTGATGGTCTCGGCGTTTCCGATGAAACCAATGTGGTGGTTCGCGATCGCCAAGTATTAGCCGAAGACGGCATGGTGGTCATTATTGCCACCGTTGATAGCAAAACCGGCAAGCTTATCCAAAACCCAGATATTATTTCGCGCGGGTTCGTCTTTCTCAAAAGCCACAAAGAGCTTATCGAGGACATGCGCCATCGCGTCAAAAAATTAATTGTTGAATCTGACCCGACAACGTGGGCCGATACCAACTATATCCGTAATAAGATCCGCGACTATGTTGGCCAATTCCTCTTCACTAAGACGGAAAAACGTCCAATGATCTTACCGGTCGTTATCGAAGTCTAAGCCAATCAAACAAAATACCACTCTCAACCGAGTGGTATTTTTATACACTTTTCTGTGGATAAGTAGCCCTGGTGTAAAATAGGGAGTGACGTGCTATACTCACTGTAACAACCACAGTCTGTAGTAAAAAAAGTCTAAAAAAGATACTACTGGTAGTGTTATGACAATTCCGTTCAAAGAATACCGCTGTACCGCCTGCCACAAATTATTGTTCAAAGGTTGGTTGGTAGAAAGCGCCATCGAAATCAAATGCAAGGGCTGTCATGAAATGAACACCATTGAAGCGAGTAGTGCCGACGCTTTTATGTGTGGTATTCTCCCCTGCCCCAACCGAATTCCCGTACAACCCAAAAAACACTAGTCACTCGAAGCTCATTAACGAAGCTCACCCACAAGGGTGAGCTTTATTTTTTAAAAAAGTAACCAACCACATACCACTATGTCGCACGACAAAAAAACAATGGTCGATGTTAGTCAGACAATTAACGAGTATTTAGACAAAAGTGACTGGCGCGTCAACGCCAATTCCAACCAGGGATTTTCGCTCGGTGGCATGATCCTTAATATGGCTGGCAAAGTGACTGCCAACTACTGGTTATCTCATGTTTACCCAAGCGACATTGGCGAAGCTCATCGGAGTGGTGATATCCATATCCACGACCTTGATATGTTTTCGGGCTACTGTGCTGGCTGGAGCTTGCGCGCTCTTCTTGAGCAAGGGTTTAATGGTGTTCCCGATAAAATTGAATCAGGCCCACCAAAACACCTCTCATCGGCTATCGCTCAAATGATTAATTTTTTGGGCACTCTCCAAAATGAGTGGGCTGGAGCACAAGCTTTTTCTAGTTTTGACACGTTCCTCTCGCCATTTGTGAAAAAATACGAACTAGAACTACGCGACACTATCAAAAAATTCAACATGCAGTTCCCCAATGAGGAAACCAAAGAAAGCTATATTGCAAGCGACGTCTATCAATACGTCTATCAAAACATGCAATCGTTTGTCTTCAACCTCAACATCCCTTCGCGTTGGGGCACACAAACACCCTTTACCAACATCACCCTTGATTGGGATTGCCCAACCGACCTCAAAGAAAAACGCCTCATTTTAGCCGGCAAACCTTTTGACTACACCTACGGCGAGCTTGAACCGCAGATGGAAATTATTAACCGAGCTTTTATCGAAGTCATGAGCAAAGGCGATGCCAAAGGACGAACCTTCACCTTCCCTATTCCCACCTACAATATTGGCAAAGATTTTAAATGGGACGACCCAAAAAATCTCCCTCTCTTTGAAATGACTGCCAAATATGGCACTCCCTATTTCCAAAATTTCATCAATTCAGAACTCAACCCCGGCGACGTTCGCTCCATGTGTTGCCGTCTACAACTCGATCTGAAAGAACTGCGCAAACGTGGTGGTGGGCTGTTTGGCTCGGCTGAGATGACTGGCTCAATTGGAGTAGTCACTATCAACGCCGCTCGTATTGGCTACACCAACCGTGGAAATAAAGAAGGATTCTACAGCCAAATTAACCATCTCATGGAGCTGGCTAAAACCTCACTTGAAATGAAACGAGTGATTATCCAAAAATGGATTGACGCCGGACTCTTCCCTTTCACCAAACGCTACCTCGGCTACCTCAAAAACCACTTCTCTACTATCGGCATCAACGGATTAAACGAAGCGATTCGCAATTTCTCAAACGACACCGAAAACATCACCACACCCAACGGTCAAAAATTTGCTGAAGACGTTCTGGTATTCATGCGTACCAAACTCCAAGACTTCCAAACCGAAACACATAATCTCTACAACCTAGAAGCTACACCGGCTGAAGGTGCCACCTATCGTTTTGCCAAAGAAGATCAAAAACGATTCCCTGACATTTTCCAAGCCGGCACCTACGAGGCTCCATATTACACCAATTCTTCACAAATCCCCGTTGGCTTCACCGATGATGTCTTTGAGGCACTCTTGCTCCAAGACAAACTCCAGACAAAATACACTGGTGGGACAGTACTTCACTGCTATATGAGTGAAAAAATCAGTAGCCCCGAAGCCTGTCGAAATCTAGTGAAAAAAATCTTACACAATTTCCGTCTACCCTATATCACCATCACCCCGACCTTCTCTATCTGCCCAAAGCACGGCTATCTGACTGGTGAATACGATTTTTGCCCACGCTGTGATGCCGAAAACGGTCTACAACCAGGCGTACACTTTGACACCGCCATGCGCAGCAAACACCGCAGTCTTATTCCACAACTTTAATCTACTTACTTACTAACTAACACTCTATGGAAAACACTACCACTCCAACTCGAACCCGTTGCGAAATTTGGACTCGCGTCATGGGCTATCATCGCCCTCTATCACATTTTAATATCGGGAAAAAATCAGAGCATATTTCACGCAAACACTTCACCGAATGCGTCTCCGCCAATAGTATTTTTATCAAAAAATACGCCCATCTTGGCCAACCACTCTACACTACTCGCTAAATAGTTATGCTTATTTCTGGCATACAACCCTTTACCCTACTCGACTACCCTGGAAAAACGGCCTGCGTTATCTTTTTACCGGGTTGTAATTTTAGATGTGGCTACTGTCACAACAAAGAGTTTGTTTTGCCAGAAAAAATAAAAGAGCTTCAAGGAAATTTTATCGATGAAGAAGTTGTCTACAATTTTCTCATCAACCGTCGCGACTTACTTGATGGAGTAGTTGTATCTGGAGGCGAACCCACTATGATGCCCGACCTCGTACCTTTCTTGCAAAAAATACGACGGCTCGGTTTCTCAGTAAAACTAGATACCAACGGCAACCGGCCAGATGTCATCACCAAAGCACTTGAGCTTCGCACCGTTGATTATATTGCTATGGATCTCAAAACCGACCTCCCCACCTACACTGCGCTTGTCGGAAACGGTGCCAAAAAAGATGCTCTCGAACAAAGTATTAACATTCTTCTCAACAGCCGAATTGACTACGAGTTCCGCTCCACCATTATCAAAGAAGTCCACTCAGACGCTGTTCTTGAAAAGATGGCTCAGGCTATCACTGGAGCTAAACACTGGTACCTGCAAAACTTCAGACCAGAAAACACTCTGGCTCCACACTTTGCCAACTATCACCCTTTTGAAGAAGTGGAACTCCAAAAAATAGCCGAGCGCCTGAGCCCGTACGTACACAAAATCACTGTTCGAACCTAAATAAAAACCCGGTCGTTCTACACGATCGGGTTTTTATTTGTTTACAGCAATAAGCCGAATTTTGTTCCTCTTGCGAGGTGATAATCATTTCTCTAGCCTGGCTATTACTAGCCAGATCATCTGCCCGTCCTAAAGCTTTTAAGCTGGCAGATATAATAGCGAGCGAACTTTCCGAGGCTATACCTAGTGTATAGACACGCTGCTCTTGCACCAGATAGGGTTTAGCACTTGCTCTACATTGCTATAGAGCCGAGTAGAGTAGCTGTAGTCTTAAGAACAACAACTCCCCTACACTTTTCACCTTTCATCCCGATTATAGCCGGAATTAGTATTGTCTCTGTGCCACTGTCCCGAAGCGGATATTGCTATACGCCTGGTGGAGGTTATCCACTATCCTTGTCCCAATAGGTAGCGATAGAAATTGGGGGTGTTCGGACTTTCCTCGACAACCCGAAGGTTGGCGCGATTATCTGCTGTAAACGGGCGTAGTGTAGCACAAAAAGGGCTTTTTGTCAAGGTTTGACCAGGAGAAAAAAACAGCGTACACTACTAATACTTTATGTCTCTAGTCTTTGACCCATGAAGCGTCTTGAATTAGCCCTCACCGTTCTTCTTTTACCGCTTGATTACTGTCTCATCATCTTAGCCGGGCTCACCGCCTATAGCCTGCGCTACACTTCGTTTATCACGGCTATCCGCCCGATTCTTTTTGATTTATCCTTTGAAAAATTCCTCCCCATCCTCCTCGTTGTGGCTTTGGGCTGGGTTGGCATCTTTGCTTTTTCCGGGCTATACCGCACCAATCCTAATCGCAAACTAGCTCGTGACATCAGTAAAATTATTATGGCCTGCTCCACCGGATTTGCCGGCATCGCCATCTATTTATTCTTTACCCTCCAAAAATTTGACTCTCGCTTCTTGGTTCTCACCAGCTGGATTCTCGCTATTATCTACGTCAGCTTGGGGCGCGTCGTCATGCGCGGTGTTCGCAGTCTCTTCTATCGTTTTGGCTTGGGACTACGAAAAACAGTGATTATTGGCAACGAAACAATTGCGGAAACCATCAAAAATGCCCTCCTCACCGAGCCTCGCCTCGGCTATCGTATCACCGGCACCTACACCAACTTTTCTGAACG
>CAYUBH010000013.1:0-4757 GCA_964442985.1 uncultured Gammaproteobacteria bacterium | reverse complement strand
CGCAACGAACGAGTCGGTCAGTATGGTCGAAAATTCTTTACCCTCAAGTTTCGATCGATGTACCAAGCACTCTCCACTGGCGAGCAATTTGGCGCTTCTGGCGAAAAAGCTCTCAAAGAAGAAGCTAAACTTATCAAAACCAACAGCATCAAAAACGGCCCTGTCTATAAGATCAAAGACGACCCACGGGTCACTCCGTTTGGCCGTTTTATCCGCCGTTGGAGCATCGATGAGCTACCGCAATTTTTCAACGTTCTCAAAGGCGATATGAGCCTAGTTGGCCCTCGCCCCCACCAGCCTCGCGAAGTTGATCGCTACGAAACGCATCACAAAATTGTCCTGGCTATCAAGCCTGGCATCACTGGTATTGCTCAAATTTCTGGCCGAAGCAACCTAAGTTTTGAAGAAGAAGTTCGCCTCGACACGTTTTATATTGAAAACTGGAGCTTGCTTATGGACATGATTATCCTACTCAAAACTCCATTTGTCGTGCTGTTGCGCAAAGGCGCCTGGTAACATTTCTCTATGAAGATAGCCCTGGTCCACGACTATCTTGCTCAAGACGGAGGGGCGGAGCGAGTTTTAAAAGCATTCCACGAGCTGTGGCCACACGCTCCTATTTTTGTATTATTTCACGACCCAAAAAAAATAACTGATTTTTCTAGCGCCACGATCACCGAATCATTTCTCAAACATGTTCCGGGAATTACCAATCATTTTCAATGGTATCTCCCCCTCATGCCTCTGGCTACTGAGAAATACAATCTAGATGCTTTTGATGTTGTTCTCTCTTCCACCAGCGCCTTTGCCAAAGGTGTTATTACCGCCCCACACACTATCCACATCTCCTACTGCCACACTCCAGCACGCTTTTTGTGGAGCGATACTCACCACTATATTGACGGTCTCCCCTACAACCGATTCATAAAATGCATATTACCTCGCTTTATCTCCAAAATGCGTTTGTGGGACAAAATGAGCGCCGACCGAGTAGATGATTTTATCGCTAATTCAAAAACCGTCCAATCTCGCATCAACAAATATTATCGTCGTGACAGTACTATTATCCACCCACCAGTCGACGCTCAAAAACTTCGCTTGAGCCCGGTTGTTGAAGATTATTTTGTAGCCGGCGGGCGCCTTGTCCCCTACAAACGAATCGATCTTGTAGTCCACACTTTCAACCGCCTAGGCTGGCCACTCAAAATTTTTGGCACCGGCCCTGAATTAAAACGCCTCCAAAAAATTGCCAAACCAAATATTACTTTTTTGGGTCGAATTAACGACGAAGAAAAAGCCGAACTCCTCAGTCGAGCTAGCGCCTTTATTCATCCACAAATAGAAGATTTTGGTATCACCGCTGTAGAAAGTATGGCCTCAGGGCGCCCGGTTATCGCCTTCTCCGAAGGTGGAGCTCTTGAAACAATTATTGCCCGCGAAACTGGCTTATTTTTCGCCAAACAAACCTGGGAATCACTCCTTGATACGCTTCTTACCTTTGATAAAAACCAATGGGACAGTAACCGTATCCGAGAACACGCTCTCCAGTTTGACCTAATTAATTTTAAAAACGCTATTAGTCGTCACGTCACGGACCGATTTGAAGAATATACCCGCGGTGTCAGTCAGCCGACTCTTGTATAATCTATGTATATTGGATTAGACCTACGACCACTCGAACAGGCCGAACAAACTGGTGTCGGCGTGTTTACTCGCGACCTCGCCGAAACACTCGTTAACACTCTCGCAGACCACACCCTCATTGGTTTTGCCAACAAAGGATCAAAAAAACTCACGACTCTACCACAATTTTCATCACACTTGCCAACCAAACTTCTCAACACAAGCCTTCTAGTCACCCACCGACCACAGCTCGACAAACTACTTCAAAAAAAAGCTAATCTCCAACAATCGCTCGATTTTTTTATCTCCCCCAACAGTCATTTTACCAACATTTCTCAGAACACTCGTCACATTTTAGTAATTCACGACATTGCCTTTACCCTCTTCAAAGAATTTTACACCGCCAAACAACGTCTTTGGCATCAGCTCGTGAACCCCCAAAAACAGAGTAGTGTGCCAAACACTCATCTTGTCGTACCGTCACATAATACTAAACGAGATATTGTCGATTATTGGGGTATTGCGCCTGAAAAAATAACCGTTATTTATCCCGGCACACCACTCACCAAAACAAAACCAGCTACAACCGAAAATATCCGCCAAAAATACGCCTTACCCTCTCGTTTCATCCTAAGTCTCGGCACCAACGAGCCGCGAAAAAACACTCTCGCCCTACTCCAAGCTTACGAAAAGGCGGTGGGTAAGCTCCCCCTCCCCTACGCTCTGGTCATCGCTGGGGCAACTGGCTGGAAAAATAAAGTTGTGGAGTATTACGTCAACCAATCGCCGGCCAAAAAAAATATCCACATGATTGGATATGTAAATGAAGAAGATAAGGAAACACTTCTTCGTGAAACCAGCCTCTGTGTCTACCCATCTTTCTACGAAGGATTTGGGTTTCCGGTGCTCGAAGCAATGCAGGCTGGTGTACCCGTTATCACCAGCAACCGCTCATCACTCATGGAAATCGTTGGTTCAGCCGGCTACACGATTAATCCACATCATCCTGAAGAAATTACCAACGGCATCGTTTACCTTCTCACCGACACACGTCTACGAGATAGCCTAATCGCCAAAGGAAAAACAGAGGCCGCGCTTTTTTCATGGAAAAAAGCTGGCGAAGAATGGTTACATCTCCTCGAAAAATTAAAAGGAAAGATCTAAGCCAGAAAAGGTAGTGGCCAGTGTTGGAAAAAGGGTGAACAGGACTAAAACAATACTGACAATAATTAAACGAATAATAGACTCCCACGTAACGATAGTATAGAAAAACTTTCCTGCTCGCGATTGTTCTGGCAAACCAAGAATTTTTCCTTTTCGAAGCAGTAGTACCAAAAAAATAAGGATAACTGGCAAAAGCATGCCGTTGACCACCTGCGCAAAAATCATAATTTGAAACAGCGACACAAATGGTAATAAGGTAAAGATGCAACTAAGCCCAATAGTGACAGCCATCAAACCATAAAATACTCGGGCTTCTTTCCAAGTCGTATCCATACCATGTTCAAAACCAAACGCTTCACAGATAGAATAGCTCGTCGTAAGCGGAAGGATAAATGCACCCAAAAGCGAAGCAAAGAAAAACCCTACTCCAAAAATAATCATCGCCGCCGAACCAAGAATTGGGGTCAAAGCGCGCGCCGCTGTCGCCGCCGACTCCACCACTACCCCATGATCGTGTAGAACTTCTTTAGTGGTAATCATGATAGCTGCTGCAATCAGACAGGTGAAAAAAGCACTCACGTATACCTCAATTTTTTGAAGGCGATATTGATTGTGACTCGTTCCCTTGTCAACAACGTACGACTGAATAAAAAATTGCCCCCACGGAGTAATGGTAGTACCCATAACGCCGAGAAGCGCCATTAAAAAAGCATGGTCGGCTGGCAAACTCACTGACAAACTTTCTCGAGCCACCTGCATCCAATCAGGTTGACTCATTACCGCCGAGACAATATAGACCAACAAAAAAAGCGAGATGGTCATAAAAAAACGCTCAGCTCGCTTAAACGATCCTTTATAGAGAAGTACCCACACTAGCACACCAAAAAAAGGCACAGACAGCCATTTACTAATACCAAACAATTCGAGTGCTGCTGCGATGCCGGCGAATTCCGATGTTGTCACAGCCAAATTCGCAAAAAACAACGTAGCGATGGCTAAAAATGTCCAACGAATATTAAATTGTTCACGAATCAAAGCCGACAAACCTTTGCCAGTGAATACCCCGAGGCGAATACCAATCTCTTGGGTACAGGCCAAGGTAACAAAATTAACTAATAACACCCAAAGCAGTCCATACCCAAACTGAGACCCGACAAACGAATAGGTGCTAATACCACCAGCATCATTATTGGCTGTCCCAGCGATTAAGGCCGGCCCAAAAACAGCCATCGAGGCCACAATTTTGGAAGTTGTCGACTTAAAAAACCGCATACACGCAGAGGTTTAGGCTTCAGGGTATAAAAACCGCATCACATCATCAATCGTAACCATACCAAGCAAACGATGTTTAGCATCAACCACAGCAGCCGTATATAAATCGTATTTTGTCATCGTACGCACCACGTCACGAATACTATCTTCAACTTGCAAAACTGAAATAGGGTGATCTTTGGGGATTAAATCACTCAATAATTGAGCTGGTTCAGAGATAAGCAACCGACGAAGAGATACCGCTCCTCGAAATGTACCGTTGCCATCTACTACATAGACGTACAAAAGCGAACGCATGGATTTGGAACGAAGCTTAATCTCTTCCAATGTCTCAGCCACTGTCCAATCAGGCTGAACCTGTACCATATCTGTGGTCATAAGACCACCAGCTGAGTCATCTTTATACACCAACAATCGCTCCACATTGCCCAGTTTGCGGTCAGGCAACTGCGCCAACACTTTTTTGGCTTCTTGCTCAGGCAACATTTGAATTAAGTCGGTCAACTCATCAACCGGCATTTTTTCCAAAATATCAGCAGATTTTTCCGGACCAAGACGACTCACCAGGATCTTCTGACGACGTGGATCAAGCTCTTCGAGCACTTGCGCCGCCGTGTCGTGATCAAGCGAGGTCACCAAGCGTGCACCATGTTTAGCGCTTAAGTCTTCCACAATATTAGCCAAATCAGCCGGGTGCA
>CAYUBH010000012.1:0-21787 GCA_964442985.1 uncultured Gammaproteobacteria bacterium | reverse complement strand
CTGTTATTAACAAATGGTTTCGGTTGGAGCCGATAAGCGGGATTGAACCGCTGACCTCGTCCTTACCATGGACGCGCTCTACCAACTGAGCTACATCGGCATTATAGGTGCCTATGAGCCGCCTGTCGGATTTGAACCGACGACCCACAGTTTACAAAACTGTTGCTCTACCAGCTGAGCTAAGGCGGCGTCTATGTTTCTAATCTCTATGCGGAAAACCGCTTGTGGGCAGTCTAGGATTCGAACCTAGGAAGGCGTAGCCAACTGATTTACAGTCAGTCCCGTTTGACCGCTTCGGTAACTGCCCAAACAACCCTAGACCAATTCTTTAATTCGGTCTTGGAAAACCTGTAATTTTTGGTTTTTTGGATTCACGAGACGAAGTTCTTGAAAACCATGCATCGCTAAATCCTTGTCGCCACATAGTATACCAACTTCTATCAATAAGTCAAGGTACTTAGGGTTCTTGGGTTCGAGCTCCACTGCCGACAGAATTGCCTCCTTGGCTACCAGGGGTTGCTTCACCTTTACCAAGAGCTCGGCCAGGTGATAAAACCGCGGAGAAAGGGCATCATTCAAGACCATGGCCTGCTCGTAAAATTTAATCGCCTGTTCCAAATCGCCTTTGGCTTCGGCCATTTCGGCGAGCTTCACCATCGCTCCATCATCATCTGGTTTGAGCTTCAACAAAAAATGCAACGTCTCTTCAGCCTCTTCACGCGCACCTTTGGCTAAATAGGTTTCAGCCAAACCGCGATACGCTTCAATCGATTTTGGATCGGTGCTAATAACATTAATATACAATGACTCAGCTTTGTCATATTCACCTAAACCAAACTGTGTCGCTGCCGTATGGAGCGTACTTTCTGCTCGCGATGTTTCTTCAGCACCAGTTAACTGAGCTTTCTTTTTAGCACGTTGTTCGTGATGCAATACGCGCTCAATTTTACCCACGTACACTCGAAATTTAAGCTGTAAAAAACCCCACACCTTGCGTAGTGGTTTAAAACGATTACCCAAACGTCGCAACATCTCTCCCCCTTCGGCCTGCATTCGACGACTCATAATTTCTTTTTTCTTGCGAGCTTCTTTTTCTTCAGGCAAATTATCGAGATCAACATGTGCCGCTTGCGGAAATTTGCGAACAATAATTGAGGCAAAAACAGCGAAACTAATGGCCATGAGTGCTAAAAGTACGTAGGTCATAGATTATACTTTCATCGCCTTAAGAATAGACGTGAGGCTTTCAAGCTTGGTCGAGGCTCCGCCGATCAAAACACCATCAACCGATGGCAAAGAAACATAGTCCAAGACATTTTCAGGGCGAACACTGCCACCATAGAGCACATGAGGCTCGGCACCTGGCACCAAAGCCGAAATATAGCCGGCAGTGAGATCAGCCATGCGGTCAGCCTCAGCTGGGTCGCACGATTCACCTGTGCCAATGGCCCACACTGGCTCATAAGCCACGATAAGCGGAATTTTCTTTGGCCAGACAATGCCTGTGAAGGCAGCACGCACTTGGGACTCCACCACTTCAGCAGCCACGCCTTCATTGCGCTCATGCAATGTTTCGCCCACACACAAAACCGGAGTCAATCCGTCGGCCAAAACCGCGGTCATTTTTTCTCGAACATCGTGATTAGTTTCTTTAAAAACATGGCGACGTTCTGAATGACCAACTAATACATATGACGCTCCAAGCTCAGCGTACATCTCCGACGATACTTCGCCAGTGTAGCCACCTTCTTCCACCCAATACACATTTTGTGCACCAACAGCTACTGTATCACCAAGCACCTCCTGCACCCCCTTAAACGCCAAACTAGACGGAAAAATTGCCAACGTGTTTGACGCCGGAAGAGAGCCTGCAAGCTTAGCACACTCTTTGGCCAACTCCACACTCTTGTTGTAACCCAAATACATTTTCCAATTCAAGAAGGTATATAGTTTTTTCATACTCACTCTAGGTTAAAAGTCCTAAAACATCTTGTTTGGTAAATGGCCCAATCAGCGCCAAACGCATCTGCTCAGTCTTCAATAATTGCCGTGCCACCCGCTGCACTTGTTTCAAAGTTACTTTTTCAATTTTCTTTGAAACCTGTGTCAAAGTGGTAATGCGCGGAGCAAACAAATATTCACCAGCAAACCAATTAGCTTGCACATTGCTACTTTCCATACTGAGCGCCAGCTGGCCAGTGAGGCCACCTTTAGCATTATTCAATTCTTCAAGAGAAATAGGCTCGGAAACAATCCGCTCGAGCTCACTCGTAATAACCGACAACGCTTCTTTGAGACGAGCTGGGTCTAAACCGGCTTGTATATAGAATAGACCAGTATCACGAAAAGCGGAAGTCCCGGCGCGGATCATATAAGCGAGCCCGCGCTTCTCACGCACCTCGGTAAACAGACGTGAACTCATCCCGCCACCAAGAATAGAGGCCAGAAGCCCCACCGCATAGCTATCTGGGTGATGATTTTTTACCCCTGGCAAAGAAATGAGGAGTTGCGCTTGGTCAACTTTGCGCTCTTCAACAATCAGACGGTCAGCCAGTTTTTTTGGCCGAGCATCCCAGGTAAACTTTTCGTAGTGTTTTTTATAAAAAGCTGGCACTGCCGATTTTTTTGGCGATACCTGTGTTTCAAAATGACGGAGTGACGTTTTTAATTTCTTAGCATCAATCGCCCCAGCCACTACCAAAATCATACTCTTAGCCGAATAGTGTTGATGATAAAACGCGAGCAAATCTTCGCGTGACATACCGCGTACCGTCTCAGACGACCCACCAATATCCCAACCCAAGGGGTGGTGTTCACCAAACACCAATTTGTCCGACAACATATCAATCGCCATCGATGGATTGTCTTGGTACATACGAAGCTCTTCCACAATCGCCCCTTTTTCTTTTTCCACTTCTGCTGGGTCAAGCACCGAATTAAACAGCATGTCTGACAGAACATCAAAAGCTAACGCTTGTTTGGCAGCGTTAATTTTAATGTAGTAACCAGTGTGATCTTTGTAGGTAAAGGCGTTGTAATCAGCTCCCACTGCCTCAAGCTCGCTTGAAATATCTCGAGCTGTCGGTCGGCGCTTCGTGCCCTTGAAGAGCATGTGCTCCAAAAAATGAGCCGCTCCTGACACCTGGCGTGTCTCGTAGCGCGAACCAATTGGATACATCGCCATAAGCGTCACCGCTGAGGTGCCCACCACCGGCACGGTGATAAGCGTAATCCCATTTTTTAATTTGGAAACTTTGTAAGCCATACATTAGGCTTTAAAGCGGGCTTGGAGATAGTCGTTCAATTCAGAGATGAGAACACGTTCTTGTTGCATCGTGTCGCGATCACGAACGGTTACTTTTTTATCAGTCACCGAATCAAAATCAACGGTCACACAATACGGTGTCCCAATTTCATCCTGACGGCGATAGCGCTTACCAATACTTTGCGTTTCATCGTATTCCACCCAGAAATGCTTGCGAAGCTCAGCAGCAAGTGGTTTGGCGACGATAGCAAGCTCTTCTTTTTTAGAGAGTGGTAACACTGCCACCTGCACTGGCGCCAAATGTTTTGGAAACTTCATCACAATACGCTTCTCAGTCTCCCCCGCTTCCGAGGTCGGCGCTTCTTCTTCGTGATAGGCTTCAAGCAAACACACGAGCAACATGCGATCAATACCAAAAGTTGGTTCAATCACATGTGGCAAAAACTTTTCATTGGTTTCTGGGTCAGTGTAAGTGAGGTCGGTACGGCTCACTTCTTGGTGACGAGTCAAATCAAAATCGGTGCGATAGGCAATACCATGCAATTCTTTCACCCCAAATGGATATTTATATTCAATATCCACAGTGCGCTTACTGTAGTGTGCGCGTTCGCCATCTGGAATTTCGTGCCAGACCAGATTATCCATCTTCACCTGCATAACATCTTGCCACCAGCGCTTAATTTCGCCGAGCCACATCTCAAAAACTGCTTCCCAGTCTTTTGGATTAATAAAATATTCAAATTCACCAATTTCAAATTCACGAGTGCGGAAAATAAAGTTACCTGGAGTAATTTCGTTACGGAAGTTTTTACCAATCTGCGCAATACCAAAAGGCAAACGGCGACGAGTGGTGGTTTGTACATTTTTAAAGTTTACAAACATACCACCAGCTGTCTCTGGACGAAGATACGCTGTGGTGGAATTATCTTCATTAGTGCCCAAAAATGTTTTGAACATTAAATTAAAGCTCTTGGCCTGAGTTAATTCTTTATTACCACAATCAGGGCAAGTAAGGTCAACAACTTTATCCAATTCTTTTGGATCTTTACCAGCATTTTCGAGCAAATGATCGGCGCGGAAACGGTGGTGACATTTTTTACATTCTGTCAGTAAATCACTAAAGTTCTGCAAGTGACCAGACGCTTCCCATACCTTAGGATTCATAATAATCGCCGTGTCCATCGGCACCATATCACTGCGTTCTTGAACGAAAAACTTCCACCAAGCTGACTTAATATTCTGTTTCAACACATGACCAAGTGGACCGTAGTCCCAACTATTGGCCAAGCCCCCATAAATTTCTGACCCCGGGAAGATAAACCCACGGCGTTTGGAGAGAGAAATGACTTTCTCCATGAGATCGTTACTAGCCATAGAAAAACATTAGTAATAATTGAATAAAAAAAGACCCTTACGAAAGGTCTTGGGTCCCACTAGTGGGAGGTTCCACCCAAGTTCTCATTACCCTAAAAATATAGGAATAACGGGCACTTTGTTGGTTGTCACCATGCTCCACAGGCGCCAAACCCGCTTCACAGCACGATAGGTATAGTATAGAAAGGTAAACCTCTTTTGTCAAGTTTAGAATAAAGATAGCCACCATTAAAAACCAGTCGCTTGTGGCGACTGGTTTTGTATTATACTTTGGTAATTTCTTCCGTTTTCTGATCACCGATCTTTTTGATTTGGTCGTTATACTCTTTGACCATTTTTTCAATTTCTTCAAAAAGTTTAAACTTCTCATCTTCACTCATGCCACCCTCTTTTTCTTCGGCGGCAATCATTTCACGAGCTTCTTCGCGAACTTTGCGAATCGACACGCGACCAGCTTCTAATTTTTGGTTTAAAATCTTCAAAAGCTCGGTACGACGTTCACTGGTGAGCTCCGGCAAAGTGAGGCGGATAAGTTTGCCGTCATTGACCGGATTAATACCAAGACCAGAATCACGCACCCCTTTTTCAATCGCTTGAAGAGTGCTTTTATCCCACGGCTCGACCGTGAGGGTCTTGGCATCGGCAACAGTGATAGTGCCGACAGCTTTGAGGGGCTGACGACTGCCGTAGACTTCAACAGTAATACTGTCGAGCATAGCGGTAGTGGCCCGACCAGTACGGAGTTGCGAAATATCCCCTTTCAGAAATTCAACCGCTTGAACAAAATCCCCCTTAAAATCGTTAACATTCATACTACAATACAATTAAACTACTTGGTTTCAAGGACAGTGAAGCCCATGAATAGCATGGAGCCATTTTCAGCACGAGGAGCCTTGTCGTCTTGATAGATATGCAGACTAACAGGAATTGTGTTAGTTGGCAACTTCTTGGTCACCCAGTTGTTACCGCCGTCAGTTGTCTTATAGAACGACGAGCGGTTGGCGCCATTTTCGCCCAAGATTGTCCCAACGTAATACATTTCTTTGGTGTTGAACGGATTAATCGCCAACGCATAGATATTAATACTGCCTGGTGGATTGAGGAGTTTCATTTCTGTCCAGGTTGCCCCAGCATCTTTGGAGACCAAAATGCCATATTTAGACACCCAGTAGATAGTGTTCTTTTCTCGTGGGTGCAGGACTAAACGATAGAAACTCAAACTGTCACTGAAACTTTCCAAACCTTTCGTTACATTGACCCAGGTGGTGCCTCCATCATCTGAGCGAGCCAGGCCACTGCGCACCCCGGCTACATACAAACGACCTGGGGTTTGTGGGTCAGCTGTCACAAGCTGTGTATCATCGCCAAATGTTTTGATAACTTTCCAACTTTCGCCAGCATTAGTACTGCGAAGTAAATCACCACTCAAAAGAATGGCAAAGACAGTCTGCGGACTACTTGGATCAATCGTCAAAGCGCGCAAATGACGAGCGTTCAAATCTGAATAAACTGTTTTCCACGTGCGACTACAGTCGGTTGTTTTGAAAATAGAACTATCATCGGCAGCATAAATCGTACATTTGTCGGACGGATCAACTGACACAGCATAAATAAAGCGGTCGCCGAGCGCGTCTACTTTTTGCCAGCTTTCACCACGATTATATGAGAAAAACAAACCTTGTCCGCGGCTAGCCAAGTACATAGCATTAGAATCGCTTGGATCAGTGAAAATCTTATAGGTTCGGGCGCCAGCAATCGACGCTAAGCCTTTTGGAGTTGGCAAAGTGTTAATTTGCGCCCAGGTTTCGCCTTTGTCGGCAGAACGAAAGACGCCGGTTGGGCCAACAGAGGCTGATCCACCAAACGAAATACAGCCCGCACCAGTGAAGATAAGCGAGCTGACGAAAGCAAGTAGCACGCGTGTTCGTGACATATGACGAATAGGTTATATAAAAAGGTTAGTAGTTACTAGAAGCATAATACCACACTTTCGAGTACTAATTCCAGATTGCCGTTGTGACGAAGGTTTTTTTTGGCCTCCCGCAGGTGCTCCATCGTGCGCATAATATGGGGCACCGAATGGCTAGACATCACTGTCGAAGACAAGAGTGGTCGTGTTGCTGTCGCGACTTCTAGGCGTTTCATCAGAAGATCTCGCCAAGCAATAGCCCAAATATCAAACAACTCCATCACTCGCTCCCGCCCACGAACACCGTCTTCTTTTTCAGAAAACATATCACTGAGTAGGCTTCGTTTTTTATACAACGGCTGATGCAACAATTTAGCAAACCGGTCGAGCTCAGCAAATAATCCTTGGCGCAATTCATTATTTTCAGCCAATTGAATCGCCCTCCCCGGTCGCCCAAGCGACAATCGTGCCACTGATTCTGCTGTTTCGGCGTCATACCCTCGAGCCACAAGACCTTGCACCAACATATCGTGTGGTACAAGTGAAAAATACAGCAACTGACAACGAGATTTAATCGTTGGCAAAAGTGCCTGATCGTTTTCGGTCAATAAAAAAATAATACTTTTAGAAGTTGGCTCTTCGAGAGTTTTCAGAAGCGCATTCCCTGCCTCTTCATTCAACAGCTCCACTTCATCAATCACTACAATCTGGTAGCCGCCCATCCACGAGCGCTGACTCAAACGATCTTTGATCTGACGCGCCTGGGCAATGCTAACATCTTTTTTAAGCTTGCCAGTTTTTTCATCTTCCAATCGTTCAATATAGGCAAAGTCCGGATGTGTCACCAATTTTTCTTCTGGCACTCGCAAAAGGCCAGCAGCTAGCTGACGAGCCAATGTACGTTTGCCCACCTGAGACGCACCAACAAAACAATACGCCTGAGCGATTGTCTGATGTTCACTATTTACTGCAAAATACTCTACCAATGCCTGGTGGCCAATGAGCATACAAAATACGATAATCTACTCTGAGTATAGCAAAAACAAGCCTATTTCACAAGCTCATGAGCGGTCAAAACGGCCGTCTTTTCCCAAGAAAAAAGCTGAGCACGAGCTTGCCCAAGGCGACCAAGGTCGTGAGCTTTACTAGAATGGCCAAGAATGCCCTCCAGAGCCTCTACCAGGCCATGAGTATCGCCTGGACGAACATATACCGGAACATTTCCCCCAACCTCTTGGAGGGCCGGAATAGCGCTTGCCACCACCGGGCGAGCCATAGCCATCGCTTCGAGCACGGGGATCCCAAAACCTTCATAGAGCGACGGGAAAACAAAAGCCTCGGCCACACTCAACAAATCACGCGCATCTTCTGACGGCAAAAATCCCGGGCACACGATATCTTTGGTAAACGGACTTTGTTTGAGCGCCTCTTCAATTTCGGCGTAGCCCACCCCCGGACTCCCCACCAACACCAACTGGATATCGTGTTTTTGTTTGAGGCTATCAAAA
Organism: uncultured Gammaproteobacteria bacterium; assembly: GCA_964442985.1. Classification (GTDB taxonomy): domain Bacteria; phylum Patescibacteriota; class Patescibacteriia; order Magasanikbacterales; family GWA2-37-8; genus 2-02-FULL-45-10. The sequence goes on along the minus strand of CAYUBH010000012.1, from coordinate 13,731 downwards.
GCGCGAACAATCGAAACGGTATTTTTCTTGGCTTCCAGTCGGCCAAGCGACATAATAAACGGTTTGGTGATACCAATTTTTTTCTTAACTTCGGCTACACGCACTGCCTCAACTGCTTCCAGTCGATATACTTTGGCATCATATCCGAGCGGTGTCACAACAATCTTTGATTCCGCAAGACCAGAATACAACCGAAGTAATTCATCTTTGGTAAATTGCGATGGTGTAAGAATGGTTGTCGCTCGGCGAACAATCAGCCAATTCATCAGGCGTAAATACCATCGTCCAAGCGTGTTATACGTTTTTGGAAAAATTAAAAAAGCACTATCGTGAACAGTCACTACTGTTTTTTTCGGAGTAATAAATGGAATAAGCTGGCCTGGTGCAAAAAAAACATCCGGGCGACCATGCACCAAAAACTCCCACGATAATCGAAGCTGAGTCCAGAGTTTTGACAACGGCCAACGAAGGACTCGCACACTCCAATTAGCTGGCAACACTCCGAGCGCTCCTTCGAGCGGGCGGTGCGTATACAAAACAACCGGCACGTTGGCCGGAATAGTTTTTTTTAATCCTTGAATAGTCTGGTAACAATACTCCTCCACCCCAGTACGTTTGGGCTTGGCGGCGTGAGAAGCTTCAATCCCAATCACCATACATTATTTAGTAGCTAAAATACTTCGCTTGTAGCTTTCCAAATTTTCAAGAGCAATGCCAGTGCCTTTGGCCACACACAGAAGTGGCTCTTCGGCGACATACGTCGGCACGCCAGTTGCTTGAGCAATTAATTCATCGAGGTTGCGCAGTTGCGCCGAACCACCGGACAAAATAATCCCTTTATCAATAACGTCAGCGGATAATTCTGGTGGAGTGCGATGCAAGACTTCTTTAATCGCATTCATCAGCATATCCAAATCATCATGGAGGGCTTCAGTAGTGTCGTCACTCGTCACGGTCAAAATACGAGGCAAGCCGTTAATCATGTCGCGCCCTTTTACTTCCATTGACAACGGCTTGTCCATAAACATCGCCGAACCAACTGACATTTTAATTTCTTCCGCACTGCGCTCCCCAATCGCCAAATTATATTTATGACGAATATAATCAACAATCGAGCGATCAAATTTATTACCACCAACACGCACCGAACCAGAGGACACAATACCACCCAAAGAAATGACGGCAATTTCAGCTGTACCGCCACCAATATCAATAATCATATTACCGCTCGCTGCCCCAATTGGAATATCAGCGCCAATCGCCGCGACAATCGGCTCTTTAATAATATAAGCTGCCCGCGCACCAGCCGCAATCGTGGCATCAATCACCGCGCGTCGCTCGGTGGACGTAATACCGCCTGGCACCGCCACCATAACCTCGGGGCGAAACAAACGCACCCCACCCATCGCTTTGTTAATAAAATAACGAATCATCGCTTCAGTCGTGTGATAGTTAGCAATCACCCCATCTTTGAGTGGTCGGTCGGCAATAATCGAATCGGGTGTGCGCCCAATCATATCTTTGGCCTCAAGTCCGACAGCCAATACCTTACCATCAACTTTAGAAATCGCTACCACACTTGGTTCATTGACCACAATCCCCTTTTTTGGGACGTACACCAAAACATTGGTGGTGCCTAAATCAATGCCAATTTTCTTAATAAACATACAGAAGTTCGTTAACGCTTGAGTACCACGCTAAACTGCCTATCAACCAATAGATTTGTTACAAAATCATAGCGTGTATCGCCGTGTTTGGAACGGTCTTCACCAGGGTACGCACTCGCGAGTGTTGTACCAAAGTCGAGCCCCAGTGTCAATCGGTGACCTTCTGCTCCCAACTGCTTTTCTACCAGTAGTGCATACGAGCCTTTTTTAATTTCTTCCACCACCTGTTTTGGTAAAATATAGGTAAACGACAAGGTCTTAGTTTTTCCTGGTTCAATCGAAATAAAAGCGCCAAACCACTGTCGCCCGAGCTCAGATCCCTGATCAACCTTGCCCGGCGCAGTACTTTTGTCGGCATCCATCGCCCCAGACGAACTAACGAGCTTGCTTCCAGCTGGCACATACACCCGCGCATAGTCGCGATACCGACTAGTAAACTTATCAAAGACGCCAGTGTGTCTAAAGGTCATCGCCACCGTCGCCTGGTACTGCCCATTAACTAGCGGCTTAATCGTATACGATAACGAGCGATTCATTACCAAATCAGTTTTGAGGGCACCCAAATTCGCATCTACCCACATCACAAAATCTTCATTCTTGAGACGAGGCAACTCCCCGCCCCAATCATGGTCGGTAATTACTTTTTGCTCATCAGCATGAAGCGAATACAACATCACTTGTTTTTCGGCCAAAAACTTCGGCACCAGTGCGGTGTAATCAGACCACCTGGTTAAAGCATCGGTCGCCACATGGCGCAAAATTGCCAAAGCGAGCGGTCGCATAATTTGTTTACGTTCCGAAAACGTATAGCCTCTATCCTTGTAGCCGTATTCCACCTCGTGCTCCAGCTGACGGGTAAAATTAGTACTAGTAAACTCCAAGCCTTGTACAGTAATCGGCCCGGTCAATTCCAAAAGATGGTGCATGATAGTCGGTGTAAAAGCAATAACCCCATCGAGCTCTGACGCGAGTAAGCCTTTTTCCAAACGATAGAATTCTAAACTTTTTTTAGTTGACTCTGTAAAATCTGGCGACCAATTACTGTCGCGAAACTGCCATTTACTAATTTTGAGATATTTTTGAAGTGGTGCTGGCGGAATACTGTAGAGCGCTTCTGGCACCGAATGATCCAAAATTTCTGTTCCTTCGGTTTTGAGAAGTTCAGGAATACCATTAGACACTCGAATCACACCATATGAACCAATAAACCCACCACCCGGGCGAATCTCGGTATTATTTAAAAATAATAACAAGTAGGTGCGTGGACGTTCAAAACCAAGCGCTTGATGTAACAAATCAGCATGCTCAGTGCTCGTGGTGTGAATCACCGATCGGACCGCCGTATCAACAACCGCCTGACGAAACGACGTGGTGTGCGACACAAACCAAAACCCACCGATCGTGAGACCGCCAAGTATAGCAAGTACTGTTATGATGATTAAAAACTTTCTCATACCACAGCGCGTTTTTTAGATGAAACATTAAACCCTAAATATCGGCCAGTCATCAAATGGGTGACAGCATCAAGACATGGCAGGGCTGAAAAAAACAGGAGTGACACTGGCACCAACAACCACTGGAGAGCCATAAACGCATACATATGTTTCGGATGATGGTCGGGGCGCGGTGGTAACAGAAGCATACTCATGATAGTTGAGATAAGAAGCCCAACCATGGAAAGCGTCATCAAAAACTGGAGCACTTGTGGCGTATTGAAAAAAAGCGCACTCTGGCGAACATCAGTATTCGCCACCCAAAGAGGTAGTCGGCCAAGCAGCGTGACAATCACTGTAACAACTGCCCAACTCCATTTTCCTTCCCATTCATGAAACAACATTACCGCTTTTTTCCAGCGCGACATTGCTGGGTGTAATCGATACTGCCAAAGCAAATATGGGATGTTTTCCGTACCCCAAGCCCAGCGACGCTGTTGTAAATACAAATTTTTCAAACTCTTAAACGTGCTATCGTCGCGCACTGTATCCATCGATACTGGAATATAGAGCGGGGTCACTTCGTAGTCACCCTCATATTTAAGCCAACACTGAAAAAAAATCCGCGAATCTTCACTCACCACATCTTTGGAATGTCCACCGACATCAAGTGCCGCTTTGAAACTCATACTATGCGACGAGAATGTCACCAAATGTTCTAAGCGCGCCAAACTAAACAACATCCAAAACGAAGTACCAAAAGCCATAATGCGAAGCACTGCTGGCGAATCCCAGATATTATTGTTATACAAAGTAATCGGCTGAAACGAACTACGCTCCGGTCGAGGATGCGAGCAATACATGAAATTAAGGTGCGCAAAATATTCCGGGTGGACTACTGTGTCGACATCAAACACTGAAATAATAACATTTTCATAGCGCCAGCCTTTTTTGTCGGCATACTCTTTAAATTGCCATTCCGCCGAGTGAATATTTGATCCCTTGCCTGGAATTTCTCCTGGCAAACTAGCCGGGTGGGTATAACACAAAACATCAGCAAACAAAGGGCCGTACACTGCTTGGATCTTTTTTTGGAGCACTCCCCAATGCTCCGCTTTACGCTCTTCACCAGAAATAACAATATACATTTTTTGAGCGGGATACGACGAAGCACGAATGGCATCAAGTGTTGTTTGAACAACTTCCCACGACTCGTTGTAGACCGGTAAAAAAACCACGTTAATTTTTTCTTCCCATTTTGGGAAAGATGCTGTCAGCTTTTCAAACCAACGCTCATGGATAGAAATTCTAAAACGATTCCAGGAAACAATAACGTAAAACGAAAAATACAGTACGCGGAGCACCCAATAGACATCAAAAATAATCACCGCATACATCATGGCGAGCGGTGATACAAAACTAAAGACAATACCGAGAATAATCGTGAGCCAAATCGATAATCCTGGAGCTATCTCATACCAGCGATATCGTTGATAGTCAGACAACATAAGGTTATTTTTTACCAATTGAGGCTTCGGCACTATAGAGCGCTACCGCATACTGCCCCACTGGTGTTTCGGCAATCGTTTCCGCAATGGTGGTAAAATCAACATCCACCACCGCGACTACTGGAATATGACGCGCATAGGCGAGCGTGTTAGCGACCGTTACTGCCACCCGAGTAGCAGTGAAACGCCCTTTACCTACTCGAATCGCTAGCCCCTCCACAGCCTCGAGCGTTACAGCTCTACCCCGAAGCGCTTCATCAATTGCTCGAAGGAGAGCATCTTCTTCGGTGCCAGTATAGCGCCACGCCTGCCAATCATCTTCTGATGACGTGTAGACTACGATTTCATCAACTGCTGTGTTATCAAGAACAAGGTACATACGTATCTATTAGTGAACCGATTCAAACCGATTAACAACCATAATGTGTTTTGCTTCAAAAATGCTGTAGAGAAAACGATCGCCAATCTCTCGACGGTCGCGGAACTCTCGTTCATCCATCAAAGTATAGCGCACCGCTTTGCCCATATCATCTTCGTACGTTTGAATAATTTTAGCAATAATTGTTGGTTTAAGGGTGCCAACAATCAGCATATCCGTATCCACATCCGGCTCTTGGGTAAAATGCCCAGTCAAAAGAAGAAGTGCCACGTCGCCAGCCTTTTCTTTAACCTCATTTACCAACGCCTGCTCTTCCATCACTTCGGCTTTCATAAGCAAAGCCTTCAGCTCACTATAGAGCATCGCCTTGGTGTTCAGCTTATAATACTTAGAGCGGTCGGTGCCGAGATCGCGGTTGGGCACATCACTTTGCGGAACTGGCACCAAAAGCCCAGCTAGCTCTAAATGGGCAATTTCACGCCGAACAGCATTAAGCTGGGTCTCAATCAAGCGAGCCAGCTCACGGACGTAAAAAGGTTGCTCAGGATGACGAAAAAACGTCTTCATCAGCTTAACGCGGGTCTTTGAACCAAAAAAGTGCTCAAGCATAGGTATAGTTTCTGTAGACTTTGGAATTGAGCTGTAGTATACTACTCGGGAGTACGTCTCGTCAAAGCGTTTATGGATAGAATTTTACGGCTTAACGAATTCTTCGTTGAAGGCGGGAAGCAGGACATTTCACATGTGCTCTTGCACATTACCGAACCATCAACCCCTGAAGAAATGCATAAAGGGTATTTTTTTGCTATTGCCGAGATAAATCAAGCCGAAACCAAATACATCACCCGCCTCCAAGAATTAATCGATCAGGCTGAAAACGATTATTACGAACTCCCCGATGTTCCAGGCACAGGCGCCCTCGAGCAGGTGCTCAAAAAAATGAACCAAGAAGCACTTGGCCTCGCCAAAGCCAATATCACCATGAGCTGTATCGTTGGCGCTATTCGCGACCCAGAAATTTCCTTCACCTACTACGGCGAGCCCCACATGCTTCTTTTTTATAAAAATCGCGAGGGGATCTACCAAAAAATGGACCTGATTCACTCTCCCGACGACGAATCCGAAGGTGAGCCAACCCAACTCTTCTCGCAAATTATCCAAGGCAAAATTAGCCCCAACGACTTTTTATTCGCTGGTACCCCGCATATTAGCGAATTCTTTAGCCACGACCGTCTTCAAAAAATTATCACCACTCGCCCAGCTGTCCAAAGCACCAAACATATTGAGCGCGTCTTATCTGAAATTAAAAACGGCTTCTCTTTTGGCGGCCTCCTCATGCATATCGACCGCCCCGATTCTGGCCCTATCCCAATCAAAAAACCTACTCCGATGGTCAAAGGCGCTTCTTCTAAATCACTCCATTCACTATTCGACCGTGAGCGCACTACCACCAACACTCTCTCTACCTCGCTGTTCCCTGGTCTCAACGACCGAATGAAACGCCTTTTTTCGTCGCACGACGACACACCAACCGAATCGGTCGACGACCAACCGGCTGAACCCGCTCTCCGACCAGCTGAAATCAACTCCGCCCACATTTCGCATCGCCAAAATCAGACCCCTCCCCCACCAAATCGCCTCAAAAAAGAACCAACTACCAAAAAACTAGCTACGGCCCTCGATTTTAGCCTCGACCTTATCAAAGTCATCGGTCGAATTATTTGGGCTATTATTTTCACTGCTTACAGTCTCATATATGGCCTGGTCCGCAACCTTATCCTTATTGTTTTCGTTACTCTCAACTATCAAAAACGTCGCCAAAACATTGTTGAGGATTGGCGTCGCCAATGGCGCAGTTACCGCGAAAACATTCGCAACCTCCCACTCCTCACCAAAATCCTTCTCGTTATTTCCGCCCTGGTAATTATTGCTTTCGCTGTCGGCATCACACTAGTCCGCATGAAACAGGAAGAAGCCGCCCGCCAAAAAGCTTTTGAAACTAGCATCCAGCTTATTCGTGCCAAAAAAGATTCTATCGAAAGCGCGCTTATTTACAAAGACGAGCGAGCTGCTTTAAGCGAACTCGCCAGTGCCAAAGAAATTATCGCTACTCTTCAGTGTGTCACCAAAGAAGACAAAGCTGTCTGTACCGCTCTCGCCCGCGATATTGAGGAAATGACCACCCGCATCAATCGCATCGTCAACGCCTCTGCCGAACAACTCTACACCTGGTCAAGCGACACCCCGCTCACCAACTTAGTAAAAATCGGCACCAAGCTGATTGCTTTTTCCGACACCACTTCCACCCTCTTTGTCTTTGACCTACTCACCAAAGAAACTCGTATTATTCCAACGCTAGCTAATATCACTGGCTACCAAAAAGCCAGCGTACCAAAAGAAAACGATTACGCCCTCTTCTTATATGACAAAAAGGGTGTTGTCTCTTTCAATCCAGAAGATAGTTCGGTCAAAATTCTCGACATCGCCTACAGTAGCCCGAAAGTCAGCATCACCGACATCACTGTCTACAACCGTCGCCTCTACAGCCTCGATGCCGAGAATAGTCAAATCTATCGCCACGACAGCACTAAGAACGGCTTTGGCCAAGGCAAAGAATGGATCAAAGATGGCACCCCAATCAAAGACGGCGAAGAACTCACCATCGATGGCGATATGTTTGTTCTCCAGCGCGGTAAACTCGTTAAATTTACTAGCGGTGTTTCTCAACCATTCGACATCCCAAGTCTTAATCAAGATATTGGCAGTGGCGCCAGTATCTGGTCGTATACCGATCTTCGCTACCTTTATATCCTCGACTCCGGTAATAAACGCTTGATTATTCTCAACAAAGACGGCACTCTCAAAGAACAACTTGCCTCCTCAGTCTTCATTCGCCCGCTTGGCCTCGTCGTTGACGAAGCGTCCAACCTAGCCTACGCCATCGATAACAATCGCCTCCTCAAAATCACTCTGCCTCAATAAAAAAACCGGACGCCTAGAGCGACCGGTTTTTTATTTCTTTGAAAAAGATTATTTCAAGGTAACTTTTGCACCTGCTTCTTCAAGCTTCTTCTTCATAGCTTCAGCGTCATCTTTCTTAACGCCTTCTTTAACTGCTTTAGGAGCACCGTCTACAACAGCTTTAGCATCAGCCAAGCCAAGACCAGTGATTTCTTTTACAGCTTTGATAACGTTAATTTTGTTAGCGCCTGCATCTGTGAGCTCAACAGTGAATTCTGTTTTTTCTTCAGCTGCTGCACCTGCGCCACCTGCTGGAGCTGCCATCATCATAGCTGGAGCTGCTGCAGAAACGCCGAATTTTTCTTCCATTGCTTTAACCAATTCTGCAAGTTCGAGAACGGTCAATTGTTCAACAGAGGAAATGATTGTTTGGAGTTTGTCACTCATATAGGTAAAAAATTATTAAGCTTTCTTTTCTTTATAGGCAGTAAGTACATTGAGAAGACTGCGAACAATACCGGCATTAACCTGGACAAAGCCAGAGATAGGGGCATTGAGCGAGCCAACCATTTTGGACAAGAGTTCGTGCTTGGTAGGCAAAGCAGAAAGTGCTTTAACCATACTAGCGTCAACGAATTTACTTTCCAAGATACCACCGAAAATTTTCACAACTTCATTTTTCTTGGCAAAAGTTTGCACGACACGAGCCGGCGCAACTTCATCAAGAGAAATAAATGTAGCGACACCACCGTTGAAAACGGACGTATCGATACCAGTGAGACCAGCTTGCTCGAGAGCGCGCTGTACCAAGGTTTTCTTGGCAGCGAGTACTGTTACACCTTCTTTACGTGCTTCACGGCGGAGATTTTCAGTTTGGGCTACAGTCAAACCTTGGAAGTTGGCAAAGACCACGCCTTTCGCGTTCTTCAAATCAAGCGCCAATGCTTCAACGGTAGCTACTTTTTGTTGTTTTGATTTAGGCATACGAATATATTTTTCTATTGTCGAGAGTAAGCTCCCAAGCAATAAAAAAATCTGTGTTATGCCACAGACTAGAATTCCACGTAATCTCGACCTGAGTGTGTCATTCCTCTAATGAAGAAAAAACACGGGCGATTACCTCGGTAGGATATTTAAGGGGGCTTTGAGGGCTCCCACCTACTGTCTATGGTGTATCCACATACTACTAAAAAGGCCGGTCTTTGTCAAGGCATACGCTCAGCTTCGAGAAAAAGGCGGTTTCTTGGCTAAAATATGAGGAAATACCGCTTAAACACCTTGACAAAAGACTGTTTTTGTGCTATACTGGTTTGTTCCCCGTACTTGGAACCTTTTTCCAACCCCTACGCGCCTCTGTGCGCCCCGAGGATACCCCATGATGGGATCGCTGGTGCTCGCTGTTAGCCTGTTCAAACAGCTGTTCGACACGATCGGGACAATTGTGTCCACCACCCTGACGTGGACAATCATCGTAGCTCTCGTAGCTTCAGCGGTGTTTGCCCTCTGGGTGTGGCACATCATGAAGCACGTCATGGCGAGCGCCCGAATGCAGCCGTGGGAGAAGAAGTACCCGCCCCACGATCACAAGCCAGACCACGAGATTGAAGATACAGTCGAGAGGCTGGAGATTGCTCACTGCTTACTCGACCCCAAAACAATCAAGCATACGCTGGAGGAAGCCCGCGAGGAAGATGAAGAGACTCTTGTAAAAAAACTCTACAGAGCTCTTCTCAAGCTGGCTGACAAAAAGCAGCAGCCAAACGAGGACCACGATCGCGATCTCCGGCTCATCTTCAACACACTGAAGAACAAACTCGAACAGAGCAAGGCCGAAAAGGCTTTGCTACAAAAAGACCTGAGGGCAGCTGGCCTCCCCCTCACTCCAGCAAAAAAAGAGAAGAAGGCCCACCACTAACAACGTATCATTTCACTGACGGCGACCCCGTCAAGGAGGTGTACCAACCGAGACCCCCGCGCTCAACTGAGCCGGGGGTCGTACTATTTTTATACACCTGACAACTAAAAAGAGTTACTCAATTGAGTAACTCTTTTTGTATCTTCTCACTCCAATGCGAGAAACATTACAGAGAAAAGACAGTGCGGAGGGGGCCGGTGAGACCCCGCTCCGCGTGTGACTTGCACAGCGACTGCCATCGCTATGCAGTATCACACCCCTGAACCTACCAGGGCCCTGTCAGCGTCACCAGGACGCTGGTTCGACCTGGCCGGAGCCGAGCTCGCTAGGCCTGGGCCTGCGGGCTGTCGACGAAGCCCATGAAGGCCTCGAGGCCGTTCACGAACATGTTGTAGCGGGCCTTCGCCTGCTCGTCGTTGGCCCAGGCCTCGTACGACTTGTACTCGACGGCCTTGCGGAAGGCGAGGGGGGTGACGTACTTGTCGCCGGTGATCGACTCCATGCCGCGGGAGAAGTTGCCGACGCGCACGTGCGTGTCGACGATCTGGGCGATGCCGAGCATCTCGCGCTTGTTGATCTTGCCGGCGACGATGATGTCGAGGACCGCGCGCTGGCCCGCCTCGGTCGAGATGTCGAGGCCGCGCTTGCCGCCGACGTAGGCGATGACCGGGTCGATCGCGCCGATGAGGGCGTACGACTTCTGCGAGCGCGGGTCGTTCTCGATGTCCTTCGGGTTCACGTTCTTCATCGACTTCGGGTCGAACGGCTTGCCCGTCGCGCCCGCCGTCATCGCGAGGACCGCGAGGGCGAGGGTGGAGGGGTTGCCGTGGATCTTGCCGACGATCGAGCTCTTCGTACCGGACATGGGGAACCTCTTCTTCCGCTGGAACCTGGCCGAAAATCGGCTCAGTTGTCGAAATGCGCGCTCGGCGCATGCGGAACTTCGACGAAGATGGGGAATACCAAAGGGCTTGCGTTCAAGCCGTCTTGTATCCCCCATCTCTATCCTTATTTGGGGTGTGATACATTGTCAAAGAAACCATTTCCGAACACTTTTAGCTTAGATAAGCCAAAAGATATATAACGAAAAACAGTAAGCATGAGTATACACGCCCAAACAAAAAATGTCAAGCTTTTCCCTACTAAAGACAAAAAACCACCCCATTGATGGCGTGGTTCTCGTAAAAATCTAACAAATCACTGTTCCTGGGAAATCGCCTCCCCCAATGGCTTTCGCTACCGCCGAGAGGTCATTTCCTTTAACAAACCCAACTTTTAATTTTAACTTTTCTGCCATTTTAGAAGCTATCGGATCAAACGGCACATTAGCTCCCGGATTCCAGACATTGCCAACAATGGTTCTAAACTCTTTCCAACCTACCTGCTCAATTTTAGTAGCCGACGGGTCTTTGACTGGGTCGGCAGTATAAACATAATCGATGTTGGACAAATTAAACAACTCGCGGACGCCGTAGGTACGCGCTAAAAGCACAGCATCGGTATCAGTTGAACAGCCCGGCTTCCAACCGCACGCCACAATAATCGATTTCGTTGTTTTAATTTTCTTGGTTGGATTAGCTATCACTTCATGATGAGCTAAACCTTTAAACATATATCGCACTAATTCGGCATTAAGACGCGTGACAGCAATACCGACATAATCCAAATCTTCTTTGTCGACTACGCCGATACTTTTGGCTCCCGCCTGATACTGTCGAGCAGTCGCCCCACCACCAATCACCAAAATAAATTTCTTACCCTTCTTTACTTCTTTCATAATAAGCGCCCGAAACGAACGCAAAAAATCCGGATCAAATCCGGTTTTAGGAATCACGATAGAGCCACCAACTGAAAGAATAGTATATCCGGTCTTCATACGCACATTACCAAGATTTTTTTAAAAACGATGACTGTTTTTTATTAATCTTTGTATTCATCCGACGCTTAAAAGCCTCTGGTCGATTGGCGATCCAGCGGTGTGGTGTTCCATAACCGACCTTACCTTTGTTGGCCCGAGCCGACGAATGATTTTTCACACTGATTATTTTCTATCACTTCGCAGTAAGCTGGCGATGAGCCAGTTACAAAGCCACATCAGCATTGCACCCCAAAACGCTGGCCAAAAACCAGCCACACCAAAACCTTTTACGAGGGTTGAAGCAAACCAAAACATCAAAGCATTGATGACCAAGGTAAACAAACCCAAAGTAATGACGTTAAACGGCAAGGTCAACACCAAAATAATCGGGCGAATAAGCGCGTTCACCAAACCGAGCACGAGTGCAGCCACGAGCGCAGAATACAAATTGGTCACCGAAATACCTGGTACGTAGTAGGCAATCGCAACAAGTGCCAAAGCCGACAGTAGCCAGCGGAGAAGTAATACCATATTATGATTCGTTACTAAGTTGTTTAAGTTCTTTAACTTTAAGTTCGACAGCTCCCAAATATTGTTTCAACTCTTTAACAATCACAATCCCCTCTTCAAATTTTTTAATCCCTTCTTCGAGATCAATATTTTCCTGTTCAAACCAAGCGACAATTTTCTCAAGCTCGGCATACTGTTTGGCAAAATCTACTTTTTTGGTCATATATTTTTTTCAATAACTGAACCAGTAACACTACCTTCGCCCAATTCTAGCACAAATCTTTCCGCCACGTCTAGCTCCTTGGCCGAACGAATAATCGCCCCTGAACTACTCCGAGCGATACTATATCCCCGCCCTAAAATTCGCCGGGGATTAATGTTGGTAAGCAGGCGCTCACTACTATCCAAAAACTGTCCACGTCGCAAAATTAGATGAGTAAGTTTGTCAGCGTTTTTTGTAAACGATTGCAGTATAGTTTTTTTAGCCATCACCAGAGACTCCAAACGAACTGAGCGGTTGGCAAACGACTGGAGTAACTGTTTTGAACGCTGAAGCGGAGCCTCCAAGCGCGACGTCATCTGGAACACCCCCGTTTGCACTCGCTGTTTTTTCACGAGCACTTGATGTGTCATTACTTCTCCCATCTGCTCCACCATAAAACCACACTGTGCCAAAAAATCTCGTTTATCTGGCACCACAAGCTCAGCAGCGTTCGACGGTGTTGAGGCGCGCACGTCCGCCACAAAATCTATCAGTGTCTCATCGCGTTCATGCCCAATCCCCGACACCACCGGAATAACACTGCCATACACTGCTCGAACCACCGGCTCGGTATTAAAGGCTGCCAAATCTTCGAGCGACCCACCACCACGAATAATCGTGAGCACATCAAACTGGCTAGCCACCGCATTAAATTCTTGAAATGCACTGACCACATCGAGGACAGCGGTTTCTCCTTGCACGGCTACATGACGAATCACCACTTCCACTGCTGGCCAGCGATTAGTAATAATTCGTTTAAAATCTCCAAACGCCGCACTGTCACGCGAAGCAATCACCGCAATCCGATTCGGAATCTTTGGAATCGCCCGTTTCCGAGCTGGCAAAAATAACCCTTCTTCGGTTAATTTCTTTTTTAACAATTCATAGGCTCGCTTCAACGCTCCATCACCCACCAACTCCACCGTCTGCACCACAAACCCAAAGCGCCCGGTCTGCTCACGCACTTTTGGATACCCCGTCACCCGCACTTTCATTCCATCTTCGAGTGGCACTTTGAGCTGAAACGCGACAGCAAAACAGCTGAGCACCCCGGTCGCATCTTTCAAATCAAAAAAAGCCCATTTACCCTGGGATATTTTAAACTGCGACACCTCGCCCTCCACCGTAAACTGCCCGACGATAATCGCATTAATATTTCCGATGAACTCCGAAACAGTATAAACAGGCAACGCCATAGATTAGAACGACACTCCCGTCAAAAAACGAAACGGAATATC
>CAYUBH010000011.1:0-21916 GCA_964442985.1 uncultured Gammaproteobacteria bacterium | reverse complement strand
CGTTTTGAGGAGTAAATCTTGTAGGTGACACTGACATTCATACCGATATCGTTGCTCCCCGAAGCGACAGTTGGGGCAGCCCCTCCCATACCTTCTTTCATATCATATGAAGCGCGAGCGTAGACTGGATACGAATCCTGAGCATCGTAATCGCCATAGGCAACAACTTCACCCAAAACCACTCCGAGCGAGCGAGACAATTTTACAGCTTTCATTTTCGCCTCTTCAAGTGCCTTGGCACGAGCCATATCCTTCAAATTTTCTGGATCATCAATGGTGAAACTAAGACCACTCACCTGATTGGCATTATATTTACCAGCCAAAGCGAGAATGTCGCTAATTTTAGATAAATCACGAATTTTTATCGCTACATTGCTTGCTACACGATAGCCTTTGAGCGATTGACCGCGCTCTGGAGTGTAATCGTATTCAGGATAAATAGAATAGTCACTTTGCAAATCAGTGTCGGCAATCGACATCTTCTTCAAATCAGCAATGATTTGATTCATTACCTTGGCATTATCAGCCTGTGCTTTGGAAACATCCTTATCAACTGTACTATAGCCAATAGTAGTCATCGCAATATCATTTTTGGCATTTACCTTGCCAAAACCAGTCACAGTGATAGTGCGTTCCATTTGATCAGCCATCCCAATAGTGTGGTACTTCTTGATATTATTACGCATTAACGTGCCCAAGTACAATGTGGCGTAGACCAAAAAAACCGCACCTAAAACATACATGATTTTTTTACCAAAATCATCATGATGCTGTGGTGGGACAGAAACTTCTGGCGAACGAGTAACACTCGTAGTTGGGGGCATCGCTAATTTTTTGAGAGTTGGCATACGTGTTCCTCCGTGTAACTGCACAATAGCACAGTATACTTTTTAAAAAAATAAATCTATTTACATTATAACACACCGGGCAACTTCTTTCCACTCAAAAACTCAAGCATTGCTCCCCCGCCGGTTGAAACTAAATCAATACTCGACAACAAACCAAGTTGTTGCACTAATTCAACTGTTTCTCCACCGCCTACCACACCAACTGCACGCCCTTTTGACCGAGCGGCAAACAGGCAAGCTAAAGCTTTGGTGCCATAACCATACTGTTTTACCTCAAATTTACCCATCGCCCCATTCCACACGAGCATTTGAGCTTTCTTAATATACCGAGAAAACAAAGAAACCGACGCCGGGCCAATATCATAAATCGCCTGGTTTTTAGCCAAATCAAGCTTCTGCACCAAAGGAACTGCATAGGCTTTTTTACCTTTTTCATTGCCAATAATCACATCCACTGGCATAATCACCTTTTTATTGGCACAGTATTTGATAATATCTTTTTTAAACTCTTTGCCAACAATTGAAGCACCCACTCCATGTCCAGTCGCCCACAAATACGTATTCACCAAACCACCACCAAGTAAAACAAAATCAGCTTTTTTGAGTAAATGTTTGAGTACTGGAATTTTAGTGTCCACCTTGGCTCCACCGAGCACCACCACGAGTGGACGTTTTGGCTTGTCCATAATTTTAGAAAGCACTGTCATTTCTTCTTCTAAAAGCAAACCGGCATAACTTGGTAAATATTTCTGAATACCAGTCACCGACGCCGCCGAACGATGTGCTACTGCAAAACCATCAAGCACATACATATCACCCAAATGAGCTAGTAATTTGGCTAGTCTACCAGTATTTTTTTCTTCATCGGCGTGGAAACGAATATTTTCGAGCAACAAAACACCATGTCGCTTCAAACGATCAATCGCTTTTTGTACTAAAGCAGTATCTTTTGGTTTGATAAGTGGCACCACCGGAATACTACAACCGAGCATTTTTTCAACATAGCGCGCCACCGGCTTGAGGCTAAGAGCTGGTGCTGGTTTAACTGGGCGACCAAGATGGCTCATGAGCACAACTTTGGCTCCTTTATTTTGAAGCCAACGAATCGTTGCTAGGCTTCGGATAATTTTAAAATCATCAACCACTCGTCCGTTTTTCAAAGGCACGTTCCAATCAACACGGACCAAAACAACCTTATCAGTAAGGTGCTTAACAGAAGTAATTGGGGCCAACGACATAAAAAATCACAGAAAAATAAATCTGTGATTATAGTATAGCACATTTTTGAGCCAATGACATTATGGAGCACTCGCCGAAACTGCCTCAATAGCTGGCCACTGATAATTGGCAATTACCCAGTTAGCCAAATCACGCGCTTCCGCAAAGCGGAGCTCGTTGCTCGACGCCCCCATCACTGCCACCCGAACCATTTCGCCATGTTTACCAGCCAACCGTACTACAAAATTATAACCGGAATCGGTAATAAAACCAGTTTTCCCGACCATTACTCCCTTATCAAACGTATTCGGAATCCAATTGGTGAGAAGCCAGTTGGTCGACCAAACTCGGTGGGTATTTTTACTGTTGAGCGGTCGAGCAATATACTCGCCCTGTCCGAGAGTTTTACTAATTTTTTGGTTTTCCAACGCAAACTTAAGTAGTTTGGCTACATCAATCGCCGAGCCCATATTACGCCCATCTAAACCTGTTGGCTCAACAAAGCGCATCGTGTAGACTCCGAGTTCTTGCGCTTTAGCATTCATCCGCGCCACAAATTGTTCCTCGGTAAGCCCGGTTGAGCGTACCAGCGCGTTAATTGCCGAATTAGATGAATTAATCAAAGCCATATTCCACAAAGCCTCGAGCGGATAGCTTTCCCCCGCCTCTAAGTGTCTATCTTCTTCAATATCGGTTTCCAGCAATACGGTTGTTGAAGTAAACCGAGGAAGAACATCTACCAACACCAAAGCTGACATCAGCTTGGTAATACTGGCGAGCGAACGAATGTCTCCACTGTTTTTCTTAAACAAAATCGCGTTCGTACGATCATCAACTACCAAAGCCGACTCAGCTGTTAACGGCTCAGTGAAAGTGGCGGCATGTCGTAAAGTTGGAATAACTGGACGACTAATCGGAAATAAACGAGCGCGCTCTGATCCAATGTTCGCTACAATGCGTTCTTCTGACAACGGCAAGCGGTCAACAATCGGCGAAACTTCATCATGCGTCACCAAAACCGACCCTAACAGCAAACCGGTCACGCCGAGAAGCATGACCCCAAATGAAGATACAAAATCAATCGTTCGTTTAGACCACATACCGCTTTACGGAGAAATTTCCGGAGTAACCAAGGCATTCGTAATATATCCATGCTGATGAAGCTCAGTGTAGTCGGGCAATTCGGTGATAGAGCTCAAACCAAGATGGCGAACATAATCCATAGTTACTTCAAACGTTGGCAAAAGTCCATCACCTTCATTTTCTTTTACCAATCCGCGCATCATTAAATTACGCAAAATAAGGCTACAATTGACCCCACGCAGCTGCTCAAGCTCTGGCTTGGTAATTGGCCCACAATACGAAATAACGGTAAGGGTTTCGAGCTGAGCTTTAGTAAGCTCACCAGAAATTTCAGCTTTTACAAACTTTTCAGTTACTGCGGTATTGTCTGGATTCGAAACCATTTGCCAATCAGAACCATTTTCGAGGAGCACAATCCCCGCTTCAGACCCGCTGTAGCGCACCTTAAGCTCTTGAAGAGCCGTGTGGACTGCGGCTTCGTCTGTTTGTACCACCTTAGCCATTTTTGAAACAGCCAACGGCTTAGAGGCAACAAACAAAATAGATTCTAATTGAGAAGCTAAAGACATACCATTTTAAGAAGTTTTGAGAACAAAATTTTCAAACGCACTAGACTGCTCCACCGTAACACTATCTGACTTTACTAGTTCAAGAATAGCCAAAAAACTAACAATCACCTCTGTCCGACTGGTGGCATTTTTTACAATATCTGAAAAATCTAACCGCTTCAACATATTCAGCATGTGAGTAAGTGATTGAATTTTTTGCTTAACAGATAGTGTACGGTCAATCGACACTTGTGGCAAGGGGGCGATAGGCTTCAAACGCTTTAACAAATTCAACAATGAATCTTTGAGGTGACCGGTTGTAGCATTAAGTGGCAACAAAAATCCTTCCACTGGGGTCGGTGGTTCAATACGACCGTACGCCACCCGATTTTCTTGCCACATTTTTTCTACCAATTTACTTGCGTCAGCATAGCGTTTATACAATTTCAACTGATCAGCCAGCGTTGGACCTTCATCTTCTTTTGGCAATAAATATGGCAACAGGTATTTTGATTTCAAAAAAACCAACTTACTCGCCACCACCAAAAAATCTGCCAACTCTTCTGGATTTTTTTCTTCTAATGTTTGTAGGTAACCAAAAAATTGCTCTGTCACCGTGGACAAACTCACGTCAGTGATAGTCATCTCCTCCCCTTCAATCAGTTGAAGAAGTAAATCGAGCGGACCTTGAAATTGTTCAAGCTTGGTCTCGGCCGCCATAGATACAGATTATTTTTTGCCTGCCAATTTAATATGCGCGTCACTCAAAGCCTTATCTGGCATTGGAGATGGAGCATTCATGAGTAAGTCGCGAGCATCGCCAGTCTTTGGAAATGCAATGACTTCGCGAATATTAGGTTCATTGGCCAAAATAGCAACTACGCGATCAATACCAAGCGCAATCCCACCGTGTGGCGGAGCACCAAAATCAAAGGCTTCAAGCATGTGGCCAAATTGGCTAGCAATTTGCTCATCAGTAAAACCCATTATTTCAAACACTTTGCGAAGCGCACCGGCCTGATGATTGCGAATACTACCACCACCCGCCTCAAAACCGTTAAGTGCAATATCGTATTGAGTAGTGAGGATATCACCAATATTTTCTTTGTTCATAAGCCATTCCTGATGTTCAGGTTTTGGACTCGAAAACGGATTGTGGCTAAAGGTCCAACCACCTTCTTCGGTTTTTTCAAAAAATGGAAAATCAAGCACCCAACAAAAAGCCAGGAGGTTTGGATCATTTTTATCTTCACGTAAATCAGGCTTGTCATTGCCATATTTACTCATCGCTTCCTGATACGACAAGCGTGGGAATGGTACTTGTTGAATACGTTTGTGTGGAGTCACCGTCTCTACCAACTTGATAAGCATCGCTTCGAGCGTCTGGAGAACATCTTCGCGCTCCACAAACGACATTTCCATATCAAGTTGAGTAAACTCTGGCTGACGATCACCGCGCTGATCTTCGTCGCGGAAACAGCGAGCTACTTGAAAATAGTTCTCTACCCCACCAACCATAAGCAATTGCTTAAACTGCTGTGGCGACTGAGGGAGAACATAAAAATTACCGGCATGAATACGGCTTGGCACCAAAAACTCACGAGCGCCTTCGGGAGTGCCTTTGGTAAGACACGGTGTCTCTACTTCCCAAAAACCTTTTTTAGATAAATAAGTGCGGAAAAATAAATTTACCTCATGACGAAGTTTAAGATTATTTTTTACCCGCTCGGTGCGCATATCCAAATAACGATGCTTCAGGCGCAACTCTTCGGTGATTGGGCGAGAGTCTTTATCCACCTCAAACGGTGGGGTCAAGGCGGTATTTAAAACAACCAACTCTTTAATCAAAATTTCCACCAATCCAGTTGGCATATCAGGATTTTTTTGCTTTTCACCACGTTCTTGCACGGTGCCAGTAATCGACAACACCCATTCTGGACGAACTTCTTTGAGGCGCTCTACCGAAGCAGGGTCCATCTGACTTGGCACACCTACTGCCTGCACAATACCTTCACGGTCGCGAATATCCAAAAAGACGATTTTACCCATATTTCGGCGGGCGTTAACCCAGCCTTTGATAGTCACTTGTTCCCCTACCTTTGAAACGGTTTCAACCGATAAAATGCGAGTTTGCATAACAAAAAAGAGAAGTAAAAACTTCTCTCATTGTAACAAAACTACCCTAAAAAGGCAATAATTAAGGGGTTAACTCCACCAGAGCCAGGTAATCAGGGTAAGAAGGAGGACGGTTTGAGCAGTAATATGGTGGTGCTGGCGACGAATTTCGATAGTAATGTTCAAAACCAACGCAACAGCAAAGA
This sequence comes from uncultured Gammaproteobacteria bacterium, assembly GCA_964442985.1. GTDB lineage: Bacteria > Patescibacteriota > Patescibacteriia > Magasanikbacterales > GWA2-37-8 > 2-02-FULL-45-10. Next base: position 15,898 of record CAYUBH010000011.1, on the reverse strand, counting down.
GAATAATAAAGCTCAAAAAAATGGTTTGTGAAGCGCTTACCATCTCACCAAACGGCTTAAACCATGTCTTGGCTTGGCTATACTGTGTTGCGACCGGTGGCGGGCTAGCTGGCTTTACATTAAACCAATCCACCGACAAAACCGTCTCGTGGCCAAATGAATCAACCAGCGTCAAAACAGGTAATATAATCGGGCTAAAAAATTGATCAGCTGTTCCGGGGACACTAATACTGCCAACAAACACCGAACTAGTCGGAGCTAATCTCTCTAAAGCAATTTTGTCTTTACCAATCTGCAAAGAAGCCGTGCGAACTTCACCAAGCGCAGTTATCCGCGCTTGTAGCACAGTACCACCATCTTTCTCTAACCAATATACCCACGACTGCGAAGCGTCAACGCCAGGAGGATTTTTGGAAGTAACACTTCCCAAAACACGCTCAGTAGGGATAACATCAAGCGCCGAAACAGCTCGAGCGCCAAAATGTTGCGCCGCATACACTGTTGGCTCACCTCGATACACACCAGCTTGTAATCCCACTCCGATTTCTGTAAAATCAGGATCTACCAAATTAGCGTAATGCTTTGGACTATTTTCCCAAGCTTTTACCAACGATCGGGCATCAGAAAAACCCAGACCTAAATTTTCACCAGCCACAGTATACGGATAGCCAACTTTATCTAAAAAATAATGTAGATCGCGCTCATAAGGCCCAACATGACTAAAATACTGATACGCCGACATATCCTCAACCTTACTTTCGGCCGAAGCATTCAACTTGGCAGCTACCGTAAGTGCCGGAATATTGTTCGCAGTTCGCATATCGTTGGTAAGCGCCACAATCGCTTTGTACTGTTCACCTAATACATCTGGATGTAAATATGCTTCTGACGGAATCAAAATCGCCGACAATACCACCATAACTTTTAATGTACAAAAAACGAGCGCGTAAAAGACGGCTCGTTTTGTATGTAAAATATGGGGATGATAATTATTCTCCGCGTGCGGTATGAAAAAATGTTTCAAAGCACGACGCATAAGAAGCTATTCCTTGAGGTGAGCTGAAGCTACAACAGCATACAAAGCCGAAGCTCGAGAAGCAGTCTTTTCATCAAGTTTTTCACGTTTAGCTAGGTTGACCGCTGTATCTTCTACCAACGAGCGGTTCTTGGCTGTCATGTAGAAAGGCTGACCGTATTCAAGCGCACCAGCAGCCGGGTCAACAAAGGTTAAACGAGTATTTTTGGAATAGCCAAGGTAAGTGACCTGATACTGCTTGGTATCAACATTATAGGTAACCAAAATGACATATTGAATGCCGTTAATCGTTTCGATTCTTCCAGCCAAAGCGTAGTAGCCGTCAAACGTTTTGGTCTTGAGTGCTTTTTGATACAAAGCAAAATCTTCATCCCAACGTTCGCAACCAAATTGCGCTTCACTTTCACAAACCGTTGTTGAGGATACAGCTTGCTTCATTTCTTCTTTCCAAGAATCATAGGTCTTGGTAGAGAACAAGAAGGTGTCTAGAATACCTTGCTTATTTGGGGCTTTTTTAAACAACAAAAGAGCTGACCCAGGGCGAGACGAAATAGTCTCAGACACCAAATATGATGGGTGGGTCAACGTAACTGGCGAACCAAATGGTATTAATTTTTTTTCTTCATCAACAGTGGTCGGAGCGGAAGAATTCCCACTCGGTTCATTGCTGGTGACTGGAGTTTTGGAAGAGCCACACCCGGCTACAGCCAAAAGGAGAAGCGCCCCAAGAGATAGACGTACAAAATGTTTCATAGAATGGAATTACAGAGGTAAAGTACCGTTTCTGACGCAAACTGTCAATGAACGGGGTAATTTAAGCAAATTGCTCAGCCATTTCCACCAAACGATGAGCGTAGCCAGCTTCGTTATCGTACCAAGCGACTACTTTTACCATGTTATTACCAACAACGTTTGTAAGAGTCAAATCAACGATAGCCGAATGGGTATTACCAATAAAATCAGAGGATACTAATTGCTCTTCGGTTACAGCCAAAATACCTTTGTACCGAGCTGATCGAGACGCTTTAGACAAAGCATTGTTTACCTCTTCAATGGTCACATCGCGAAGTAAAACAGCAGTGACATCTGACAGTGAAACTGTTGGCACTGGTACACGGATTGCTAAGCCATCAAATTTACTATGTAATTCTGGAATCGCTTCGGTGGTAGCGACAGCCGCACCAGTGGTAGTTGGAACAATATTCATCGCTGCAGCTCGTGCTCGGCGCAAATCTTTGTGCGGACCATCTTGTAAATTTTGATCAGCGGTATAGCCGTGCACAGTCGTCATCATCGCCTTCTCCACCCCAAAAGTATCTTCGAGAACTGCCATAACTGGAGAAATACAGTTAGTGGTGCATGAAGCGTTATTGATAATCATCGCTTTTTCTTTCTTTACACCGTCAGAGTTGACCGCCATGACATAGGTTGGCACTGCTCCACCTTTGGCTGGAGCGCTAATAATGACTTTTTTAGCACCAGCTTGCACATGAAGACTCGCCCCTTCTTCAGAAGTAAAGCGCCCAGTACACTCAAGCACCACAGCTACTTTTAATTTTTTCCACGGCAATAATTGCGGTTCTTTTTCAGCAAATACTGGAATCTTCACTCCATCAATAATAAGATGCTTGTCGTCAAACGATACTTTGCGTGGCCACGTGCCGTAGGCTGTATCATAACGAAGCAAATGAGCCAACGTCTTGGTATCAGTCAAATCATTAATACCGACAATTTTTACTGTTTTACGCCCCCAGGCAGCTCGGAGAGCCTGACGTCCAATACGACCAAAACCGTTAATTGCTACATTGATCATACAACGAAATAATTACTGCACTAAAGAAAATAAACATTTTAAATACTCCCCTTCGATAAACGATACCAATTCGGGGTGGTCGGGGCTATGCGTATAGGTCTCTAAAATCTGAACCGTTCTCCCCGCTTGGCCAGCCGCCTCAGATACCGCAAACCGAAAATCAGTGAGCGACACATGGGCTGAGCACGACGCCGTAACTAGTATGCCATTTTCCGGCAAGATTCGCAATGCGGCGCTATTTATCTTCTTATACCCCTGCAAACCTTCTTTAATCTTGTGACGATCTTTTACAAAAGCTGGCGGGTCTAGAATGACGACATCAAATGCCCCTTTTTCTTGATCAGCCAAGTACTGTTTCACATCAGCTAAAATAAATTCACACTTATTGGCCGGCAATTTATTAAGCTTCATATTTTCTTCAGCCAAAAGGAGAGCTGATTCCGAAGCGTCCACACTAATCACCTTTTTGGCACCAGCTCCAAGAGCGTATACCGAGAAACCGCCAGTGTAGCTAAAACAATTTACCACAGTTTTTCCTTCGACATATTTTGTCAGTGCCTGGCGCTTGTCACGCTGATCAAGGAAAAAACCAGTTTTCTGACCATTAATAATGTCGACGTAAAATTTATAACCATTTTCTTTAGCAATCACGCGATCGGGTACTTCGCCATACAAAACACCCTTGCCAGTTTCTACCGACAACTCCGAGGCGACATCTCGCTTGCGGTCGCGCACATCGCTACGTTCAAAAATACCTTTTGGTTTCATAACAGCAACCAACGCTGCCGCAATTTCTTTTTTCCAGGTAGCAATGCCAGGATTATGAAACTGAACTGACAAATAGTCACTGTACTTATCTACGACTAACCCTGGAAGCAGGTCATTTTCACCATACACCAATCGGTAGGAATCAGTTTCCTTGGAAGCGACAAATGTTTGGCGAATATGAAGCGCTGAACGAATACGACGAATAAAAAAATCTTCGTTAATTTCTTCCCCTGGTAACCAGCTCCACAAACGAACAGCAATTTGAGAATATGAATTAAAAAACCCGCCAGCCAAAAAGGTGCCAGCTTCATCAACCAGTTCAACGGGTGTACCGCTCGCCAAGCCTTCGGGAATATGCTTTAAAGCTCCAGAAAACACCCACGGATGGCGCCCACGAATCGGGCCAATACGTTTACTAAAGACAGTTAATTTAATCATACAGAAGTATGGGAGTCAGTATATACTAAAGCCAGGCAAAACAGAAGACCCTCAACGCAACTACAGAGCATCGAGGGTCTTACAGTAAAAGATTCAATTATTTCAACTGAGCCGCCACTTCAGAAGCAAAGTCTTTTTCAGCTTTTACAAAACCTTCACCAAGTTCGTAGCGAACAAAGCGAACGATTTTAGCGCCAGCTTGCTCAACCAATTTACCAACAGTCATTTCTTCATTCTTGATAAATGGCTGTTCTGGAAGACAGATTTCGCCGTAATATTTATCGATCTTGCCTTTCAAGATGTTTTCGATAATATTCGCTGGCTTACCTTGAGCTTTGAGTTGTTCAGCGTAAATTTCTTTTTCTTTTTCAATATCAGCGGATGGAACTTCACTGCGGAGCACATACTTAGGGTTGGAAGCTGCAGCATGCATAGCAACATCAACACCGAGCTCAGTGGTACCACCAGTCAATTCAACGAGCACACCAATTTTGGTGCCGTGCATATAGCTTGCTACCAAGCCAGCGGCATTTTCATAGCGAACAAAGCGACGAATACTGATTTTTTCACCAATCTTGAGAGTGAGGTTACTAACAGCATCTTCCACTTTTTCACCACTAGCGAGATTCAAGGTGTTCAAAACAGCGATGTCACCAGGAGCCGAAGCGATAACCACATCAGCGAGCATGTCAGACAGCTTGATAAAATCATCACTACGACCAACGAAGTCAGTTTCACAGTTGAGCTCAACAAGTGCACCAACTTTACCATCGGCACGAACTTTGGCTACCACACGGCCTTCCGAAGCAACTTTATCAGCGCGTTTAGCAGCTTTTACAATCCCCTTTTTACGGAGGATTTCCGAAGCTTTTTCCATGTCACCCTGAGCCTCCTCGAGTGCACTTTTGCAATCGAGCATACCGGCGCCAGTAGCAGCACGGAGTTTGGAAATGTCTTGAGCAGAGATAGACATAAAGAATCAAAATAAAATAAGTAATTACGACGAGGAGGATAAAAAATTATTGCACGACATGTGGCCTCAGCCACCAAGGAGTGTAATAATTTTTATATCCGAGTTGCGGAAGTACCGAGCAAAACTAAACCGCTTCTTGCTTTTTGATAGCACGACGTTCTTTCTTTTCTGCAGGAGCAGCTTTTGGCGCGACTGCTTTTGGAGCAACTGACTTTTCTACTGGAGCAGATTCTTTCTGAGAAGTTTTATTCTTTTGGAATTCAGCTGTACCAGCTTTTACTGCTTCAGCCATGAGATCAGCTACCAATTTAATGGAGTTTACTGCGTCATCATTAGCTGGGATTGGGAAGGTAACTTTAGAAGGATCAACGTTACTGTCACAGACAGCAATCATTGGCAAATTAATGCGATTCGCTTCAGTGACAGCAGTTTTTTCAACACGCAAGTCAGCGATATACAACGCTTCTGGCAAACGATCAACCGTTACCAAACCAGCGAGATACTTATCCATCTTTTCAATTTGTTTCTTGATAGAAACTTGTTCTTTTTTAGTATATTTTTCAATTTCACCAGTCGCTACCATTTCTTTCAAACCTTTATATTTCTTGAGACGGCGTTTGAATTCTTCGAAGTTAGTGAGGAGGCCACCAATCCAACGCTCAGTCACAAAAGGCATGCCACATGATTCAGCTGCTGCTTTGATGATTTCGCGAGCTTGGCGTTTGGTACCAACGAACAATACCATTTTGCCTTTAGAAGCGAGGGTATAGACGTAATCCAACGCTTTCTGTAATTCCTCAACTGTTTTGTCGAGGTCGATAACGTGAACACCGTTACGCACGCCAAACAAATATGGCTGCATCTTAGGGTGCCAACGAGATTTCTGATGACCGAAGTGGACACCAGCTTTGAGCATGTCGAGGAGACTCGGCATTGTAGACATAATTTTCCTTATTACTACCTCTCAGCGAATTACCCGTCGGGATGGCCGAGGGAGGAAAAAGCTCTATCTCAAAAGATAGTATGCTTCACTGATGAGTGATAAAAAACGTTCTCGTATATGAGAACAGTGTCGCTAGTATAAGCCAAAAGAAGAGAAACGTCAAGGGGGCTAGGAAGAGAGAAATTTGTCCCCTGGGATACGGCGCAACGCCTCTTCACCAAACTGGCGAATAAAGGCCGACAACGTCGCTTTAAAAACGCTAAGAATAGAGGAAAATACCGCTGTTTCAGGATCGAATTCTTCAAGTAAACGGCTATAGATGTAGAGTCGCTCCAGCTCGCGAGAGGCTGCTTCGGCCCAAATTGCCCGAGGAGTACTCCCTGGAGGCACCAAAAACGAAGTTTCTAGGTAATCGCCCGCTTCAAAACCAACCACCAAGCTCCCTGGAGCAAAACCAATCGACGTCTCCCCAGCTTCACCACTAATGGTGTAAGTTAGTTGAACAAAAACACCATCATCATAAAATCGCTCCAACATCCCTGTGGTGCTTTGCTCTCGATTAACTTCAGTAGAGGCTTTTTCCAAAACAACTACATCAACCGCTTCATCTTCATCGTCTTCCAAAACCGTTTCAACCACTACGACCGTTTCATTTGATATTTCAGAATGAGCCTCGTCACGCACAGCTTCTTTTTTCTCCATCTTAACTTCTTCTCTTCCAAGAACCGGCAGACCTGTTGCCCCAAGTAATGTTGCCACCACAAAATGACCAGGAATCATAACTGATCGCGAAGAAGAAGCGTACGCTCCCGACAACCAACCAAGCGACCGAAGAACAGCTGGTGAAGTTTTTTCAAAAGCCTGACTAGTGACATCGTCTTCTGCAAATACCCGCTCTAATTCTTGAAGCCAATCATAATACGTCTCTAAACGTCGACTCGCTGACGATTGAAAAAAAGTTGAGAATTGTTCTACCACCGCCGACAAACACTGCGTCAACGCTTCTTTATTAAAAAGCGGTAATGGTAAATCTGGAAAAATAGCTGGCACTGTTTGAAACGTCACCTTTGGCGAAGCGAGCACCAGTGAGGCAGTAAAAGCTTGACGAGCGAAATCTGAACGCAAACTTCGTGGAGCCACCGTCTGCCAAGTTATTTGGTCAGGTGCAAAACCAGCCAAGAGAGCCCCGCGAAGGAGAGCGCGAAAACGCGTCAACATTGCCTCTCGCACTCGACCTAACATTTCTACACTAAATAATTCTGGCTGAGCATAAACACTCGACCAACCATCAAATAACGTTTGAAGTTCGTCGGTCAATTGATTCACCGTCGCCTCCCCCACTGCCACCAAATAGGCTACTCGAACCACCTCGGCCACCTCGCTCTGACTAGCCTCGGCCACCGTACGGAAAAAAGTCACTGTTGGGCGACGTGGAATTACTTTTTTTACTTCATTTTTTTTCTTTGGCAAAACCTCAGAAGGTGTTGGAGTCGAATGATTTTTTAAAATTCCCAACAAATACTCTTCCGAAACAATTTTAGACGCTTCACCATCAAGCGAACGAAGATTGTACATCACCTCTCCGCTCTCACTGACAAAAATATCATCAACATAATAATTTTCTAGAGCTACCTGCATTTTTTCATCTCGCTCAAAAGCTACTAACCGAGGAGCGCTGGTGCTCACATACATTGGCTTAGCGAGATTTCCCCCATAGGCTGGTCGTGTCTCCAAAAAAACCCGCCAACCACGAGTGTGTTTTTCAGGGATACTGGTCAAAAAACCAATAACAAATCGGCCATCAGATCGAATGACCACTTCATCACCAATAGTATATTTTTTTATAGGGAGAATCTGTTTAGGCATATATTACGATGAGCGGTCGGCAAGCGAGCGAATACGAGCGATAAACTCATCAGACAGCCGATTAATATCCTCTCTAAGTTGCGGTAATTTATCGAGCCAAAAACGAACCCAATCATCAGCTGACGAGTCCTCGTTTTCAAGTAGTGTTGTCCAAGCCGAAACATCTGCTTCATCTTGTAATTTTGGCAAGAGAAAAACACCTAGACGACGCTCGAACTCCGAGAGCGAATAGCGAACCAGCGCCTCAACCTCATCTGACGATAAACGCGAGGAAGCACCAAAGATAGTTCGCAAAGTAGTTTCCAAAGAAGTGGTCGTAGACATATATTATTCAAACAGGTGCTTCATAACTTTGGCCAAGCGCCCTGGTGGCTGAGACGGTTTTTTACTATTTTTTTGAGCGCGTTCCGCCGCCACCAATTCTGCCTCTTCGTGAGCTGATGAAATCAAAGCAAAAAGAGTTGAATAATACTGAAACAAACTCCGAATATCACCATCAGCTACTCGCATTTTTGATTCTTCATTATTCAAAAAAGCTTGCACCGTAAAAGATGGTGATACACTAATGACCCGAGACAGTGACGGAAGATGAGCGACAGCATTTTGTTTTTCTAAAACATCATCAAATCGTGACAGCAACGTATCGATATCGCGAACCGCTGTCGCTACCAATTCCACTGTGGCGGTGTGCGCTTCGATTTGTCGATCTAATTCGCGAACCATTGGCTCGAGGCGAGCAAAGACCTCTTCAGCTTGAGATAACAAACCTTTTTTAGACAAACGATCGATCTGCCGAGCATGTCGACCAAGAAAACTAAGGCGAGTTATAAAAATCGGACGAAAGCGCTCGGCCACTCGCGCTTGAATCATTGCCTCCAACTTTTCGAGCTGTGGGTGCAAAGAATCAATTTTACCAGAAGATACTGAAGTATTTTTTTTAACTGAAATAGTTTTTTTAACAGCCGGCGGTGTCGGCTCATGAACTCGGCGAACACTATCTTTTTGGCGCACGAGCACTTCACCAACCAAAGGAATCAAACGAGATAATACTTCTCGTGACACTGGATAATGCCACTGATCATTAAGGCTGTGCAGGAATAAAGCTGACGCTTCGTCCCATACTACCCCCGCTCCAAATCGCTTAAAGAACCCTTGTAACTCCGAATCACTCGGCGAAGAGCGGAGCAAATCAAACAATTGGCGGAGCACAAAAGCCACCTCTCGAGATTCGGTCTCAAACAGGCGCACCCGGCGACGCAAAACATCATCAAAAAGAACCTCTTTTTGTAGTGTTTTAGCAAAAATATGGGCTTCTAGGCTAAGATCTTTCTTTCGGGCCATACATAGATACTCACATCATCATACCACAAAGAAAGTAAGGCGACCACGTAAGAACAGGGCTTTATTGACAAAATAATCCCTCCATGCTACAATCCGCTCACTTGAAATTATCAATTTTTATGAAAACAGCCATCCATCCTCAGTATTTTACTGACACAAAGGTGACTTGCGCTTGCGGTAACGTGTTTACCACTGGCAGTACCATGAAGGAAATCCGTATTGAACTTTGCAGTCAATGCCATCCTTTTTATACCGGTAAACAGAAATTCGTTGACACCGCTCGTCGCGTGGAGAAATTCCAAGAAAAGATGAGTAAAGTTGCTGGCGTTGCTGCTACCCGTAAAGGTAAGAAGGTTAAAAAAGCTGCTGTTGCCGCTAAACGCTCTGCTAAAAAGGCTGAATCCACCAAGTCCGAAGCCTAACTACTAAAAGTTTACAAAACAGACTATACTGTATTATGTTAGTCTGTTTTTATTTTGAACTGCCCTTATGCTCCCTAAATTAGAGCAATTACTCGCTAAATACCATCAACTCGAAGCCGATCTCCAAAATCCGGCCGTGATTGGTGATACCAAAAAACTAAAGGAGGCTTCCCAGGAATATACTGATCTCAAACCAGCAGCCGACCAGATCGCCGCACTCGCTTCTCTCGAAAAAACCCTCACTGAAACAGAAACAATGGCCAAAGATGACACTGCTGGCGAAATGCAGGCAATGGCCCAGGCCGAACTTGCCGAACTCAAAGAAAAATACCAAACCCTCGAAAAACATATTGCCGAACTTACCCGCCCCCAAGACCCGCTCGACAAAAAAGATGTCATCGTGGAAATCCGGGCCGGCGTTGGTGGTGATGAGTCAGCTCTTTTTGCCGCTGAATTATTCCGCATGTATAGTAAATACGCCGAAAAGAAAGGTTGGAAAACCACTTTGCTCGACACCAACACTATTGGTATTGGCGGCTATAAAGAAGTAGTTTTTGGTATCAAAGGAAAAAACGTCTACAAAAAACTAAAGTGGGAAATGGGTGTCCACCGCGTACAACGTGTTCCTGAAACAGAGAAAGCTGGTCGTGTCCACACCTCCACCGTAACTGTTGCTGTACTGCCTGAAATCGAAGAAACCGAAATGAAAATTGAAGCAAAAGATTTGCGTATTGATACTTTTTGTTCTGGCGGAGCTGGTGGTCAGAGCGTCAACACCACCTATTCGGCCGTGCGTATCGTGCATATTCCAACCAACACCGTCGTGCAATGCCAAGACGAACGCTCACAAACTGCTAACCGTGAAAAAGCGATGGCTGTGCTCCGCTCTCGCCTCTACGCGCTTGATCGCGAAAAGAAAATGGCCGAAATCACGGAAAAACGTCGCGCTCAAATCGGCTCTGGCGACCGCAGTGAAAAAATTCGCACCTACAACTTCCCACAAGACCGCATCACCGATCACCGTATCCATGAAAATTGGAACAATATGCCGGTTATCTTAGCTGGCGAAATTGACCCAATGATTAACGCCCTAGAACAAGCTGAAATTTCTGCTCTCGACAATAGCACTGAAGTATAATGCGTATGGATTTTTTCCCTACCATCGCCAAACTTCGCACCACTCTTCACCCACAAAACGACATCGATCTTCTATTAGCCAAGAGTATTAACAAAGATACTGTTTTTTTACATACACACCCCGACTACAAACTCTCCGTCGTTCAATACTTCACTTTTTTACGTCTCGTTCGTCAATATCGCCAAGGTTTTTCAGTGGCCGCAATTACTGAGCATAAAGAATTTTTTGGGCTCAATTTTATCGTCAACAAACATACTCTTATCCCCCGCCCAGAGACCGAACATCTGGTAGAGCAAGCTCTCGCCAGTCTTACCACCAACACCATTCTAATTGATGTTGGCACCGGCACTGGCTGTATTCCTATCACCCTTCTCGTCAAAGGCCAAACTACTCCCAAAACCACTCTAGCCATAGATATCTCTCGCTCAGCTCTCGCGGTAGCCAAAAAAAATACCAAACTTCATAAAGTGAATATTACCTTTCGTCACGGTAATCTCCTCACTGCTCTCACCAAAAAAGACACAGAACAAATTACCAAAACGGATAGCCCAATTCTTATCACCGCCAACCTCCCCTACCTCACCAATGAACAGTTGCAAAACGAAAAAAGTATTCAACGCGAACCAAAAATTGCCTTAGTGGCCGACAAACAAGGTCTCGCTCTCTATGAAACATTATTTACACAAGTGAAGAATCTTAAAATCTCCCAACCGCTCCGACTTATTCTTGAAATCGACCCGAGTCAAACAGCTGGGATACAGACTCTTACCAAAAATCACTTCCCACACAGTCAGGTAGAGATACAAAAAGATCTCGCTTCGCGAGATCGAATTGTAAGTATTACTATTAACTCGAAATAGTGACGGGGGTGTTGGGCGGAACAATCTGCACCCACAACGTTCCTGGCTTCAAAGCAATTTCTTCACCATTTATATCATAGAACCGTGTCCGAGAGGAGACGGTTTCTTTTTTCCACGTACCGCGAATAAGTAGGCCGTGTTGGATTACCCTGACCAAACCACTTCCGATCGTATCCATCTCTCGTCGGCCTTCTTCGTCAAGCACACGGGTTGGCACTTCTTGAATAATAATAGTATCAGCCAAAACTTGAGCACCGTCGTCATCTACCTGTTGCACCGCATTAACTGCTCGAGAATATCTGTCGGTTGCAACGTCATATTTCCACCCTACCAAATACCGACTCGTGTAGCCAATCACTACTTCAGACACACGGGAGCTGGACGCGCTTTGAACAGGACTACCAACTAACTCAAATTTCCAACCGCCATATTCCTGAAGTGGTCGGGTAGAACTTGCTGCCTCAGTCCCCAAATAACGCTGCCACTGGATAGAGTTGGTAAATAAATTATGTGGAGCACTGATAACTCTATCACGCCAAAAATACGGCCCGCGATAAAACTCGTTAACATCAAAAATATTTCGTTTTTTAATGAGAGCGAGAGCGTCTGGTGAACCACCAGAATGCCAATAACTGCTATCACCATACTCAGCCAGCCAATCCAAAAAATAAGGGCGCGCGCTACGCACCGGACCAACCCGAGGAGCCTCGTCAGACATTGCGTATAGTGCAAAAAATCGGGTAAAGCTTCCTTCGACCATCGCTTCATACACCACCCGAGCCCGAGACAAACCAGCCTGAGAAGTAACATCGGGGTGATTGTCGATCATAACCCCTAGCACTCGCTCGAGCGTAGTAGTGGTCGCCACACCGTTAATCAAACTTTGTGGTAATACTTCGGCTTTATTAGTTGATGAAACGCTATCCGATAAAGACACTTGCAGAGAAGGACGAGCCGACACCTGCCACAGAGCCACACCACCAAGCACTAAACCAAAAACCACCAAAAGTCCTTGGAGTTGTCGAAAGGTTCTTTTTTGTTTTTTAAGCGTTGCCATAGTGTTACATCAGTATACCATACAAAAACCCCGCGCTAATAGGCGCGGGGTTATGAAGTACTGGGTAGAATTTATTTCTTTTCTTCTTTCTTAGCTTCTGGAGCTGGAGCAGCGCCTTCAGCACCTTCCGCTGCAGCTTTTTCAGCTTTCTTTTCATCAGCAGCAGAAACGATCTTGGTAACGTCAGCGTTAGCAGCTGCGTCTTCCATAGCTTTGATTTCTTCTTCAGTAAGAGCTGGAACAGCTTTTACAACAAGAGCATCGGCAGCTGGAGAAACGATAGTGATGCCAGCTGGAACGACGATATCTTTAACTTTGAGAATAACTTCAAAGGTAGTAAGTACGGACAAATCAACGTCGATATGGGATACCAAATCTTTTGGTAAACAGGATACTTCAACAGTGGAGACAGAGGTAACGATAGTACCACCAGACGCCTTCACGACAGGAGCTTCACCAATAAAGCGGAGAGCCACCGGAGCAGTCATCGCTTTGTTCATATCAATGCGACGGAAGTCAACATGGATAACACGATCAGATACTGGATCATATTGCACGTCTTGTACGAGCACTTTGCCAGCTTCTTTACCATTCAAGGTAAGATCGATAAGACTGGAATTACCAGCTTGTTTGTATAGTTTTGCAAATTCACTTGGGGAAAGTGCCAAAGATTCAGCTTCTTTACCAGCACCATAGACAACAGCCGGAAGCTTTTCAGCCATGCGAGCTTGGTTGCCTTTTACGGTACGGAGTTCAGCCATTAAAGTATAACTCATATACGCTAACTACCCATTTAAAATTAATGAATGTAAAAATGTATGACTATGCACCGTCTCATATCCTTCAATCACTTCATCAGTGGTGAGTGGACTAGTGCGATAGAGCTTGCTTACATCGTCGAAGCTTAGGTCGGTGATCATACCGACAGAGCTTAGGCCCCGACCGACGACCACGACCATCGCTACAAAGTAACTTTGGCACTTAGCACACGTAAAGTGAACCAGATGCGCAACGTCGCTTTCAGCGAAAAGTCGAGCTTTTTCAAGCTCATAGGTGGCGCTACAAATCGGACAGCGATTTATAAATTTCAGCGCTTCTCGCCAAGATTCAGGTGAGGAAGGTGTGCCAGCCATAGAGGTGGGCGTATTCTATACAAAAAGGCTTTTTTTGTCAAGATGACGGGCTTCTAGGCATAAGAAGAGCGGAAACTCCACTCGAGAGCGGTTTTCAGCGTCTTTCCGAGGCCCATGCGGGGTTTTGGTATGCGACGTCCATTCTTCGAGGCGCTCTACCACAAAACCCTGCTTTTGAAGCAGTTTGAAATAAAACTGGAGTGGGCGATGAAACGACCAAGTGACCGCTGACGGGTCGCTCCCCGGATGCATTTGCATCGGCACCTTAGATTCTGAGAGGTAGCGATCGAGGCGACGGTACTGGACCTGCTTTTCTTCGTCCCAACCCCAAGCGCTTTGCGCCGGAATACGAAACGCTGGGTGGTTGAGCACCAAAAACAAACGACCGCCCGGTTTGAGGATGCGGGCGCATTCTTGAAGAGCACCAACCGCATTTTGAATATTCTGCAAAGCTAAGATACAAATTACCACATCAAAAGCACCTGTCGGAACCGACGTCATCGCGTCAGCCGAATGAACAGCGTAGGTAATTGTTTTTGGTGTAAGCTCGCGAGCTTTAGCAATTAATTCTGGAGCAATATCAACACCAGTGACAACCGCACCTTTTTCAGCGAGCGCTCGACTAAAAAATCCATTACCACAACCAACATCAGCCACAGTTATCCCTTTACGAACATCAATCAAACGGAGCAAGTTTGGTAAAATAACTTCTTTCTGGTACGTCCCCTCTTGAGATAAAAGATCAGTATACCAATCAGCGACTCCGCCCCAAGAGGTGGTCGCTACTTTTTTTGCTACTGGTTTGGCCGGCTGTTGAACTGCCGGTTTTTTGATAAATGATTTCATAAAAATAGTACCTTCAACAATCCATAGAAGACTAAGAATCGTAGTTAGGCAGCCGACGACAGATGTTGTCCGTCGGCACACCCCTTGAACTCGGCTCTACGTTGAGAGCTCGCGTCTACCAGCTGAGCGGTGACAGGAGCAAGTCAAACGAAGCCAGAAGCCCTTCTTCGAAGCGACGTTCGCCAGGAATGGGATCGGGGTCTTGAATGCGCTGGATGGCGTAGGCGCCTGTTCCGAAACGAGGGTTGTCCCACGTCGGTGACGGCCGAACAAACCCCATCTCGTCGATGATTTCACTGGCAGCGTACAGCTGAGGGCCGACATCGGGCTCCAACTTGAGATTGAGGAGCTTTTTGCCGCCATCGGCTTCGGTCACTTCCAGAAGCGCAACGAAGTCCGGATTGTTCGACTCGACGATGAACACGTCATCCATTGGATCTTCCGTGCCACCGTTCATCGTGGTGACGACATTGTGCTCCGCGATCGCGGCCGCGACATTGATTTCTGCCGAAGCCGACGAAGTGGCCATTGCCACCCCATCATGCCCACCCCCAAAGTGGAGGGTCAAAATAATAACAAACAAGCCGGTGCGCATCATG
Organism: uncultured Gammaproteobacteria bacterium; assembly: GCA_964442985.1. Lineage (GTDB taxonomy): Bacteria > Patescibacteriota > Patescibacteriia > Magasanikbacterales > GWA2-37-8 > 2-02-FULL-45-10. The sequence goes on along the minus strand of CAYUBH010000011.1, from coordinate 665 downwards.
GGTTGTCAAACCTCCGTGTTTCCAGCCGAAATTGGCTAGGAAAATCTTTATAAATGTACCACAAAAAGACGGCTTTGTCAACCGTCTTTCATTATAACTAAGCCATTTTTAAGACCGAGGGATCTTGCGCTTACTACGATTAAAGGTGATAGCAAATCGATGCGCCTCATCACGAACCCGAATAAGGAGAGGCTGGTGGGTCGCTAGCCAAGCCACAAACGACGCCTGTTTTGTTCCGATAATAAAATCATTACGCTTTCGCTCTTTACCTTTAGCAATTCCCACAAACGGAATAGTGAGACCAAAACTCTCGAACACTTTTTTTACCCGATTGACCTGCGGACGACCGCCGTCAATCAAAACAACATCAGGCAACTGCCATTCTAGATGCGAAAAACGACGAGTGAGTACTTCAGCCAAACAATCGATATCACTCTGCCCTACCACCCCTTTGATAGTAAACTTGCGGTACTCTGATTTAACCGGTCCTTCGTTGGAAAACACCACCATACTCCCCACCTTGTCACTCGCTCCCAAATTAGAAATATCATAGCCTTCAATTCGCATCGGACGACCAACAATGAGCTCGTGCACTTCAACTCGTTCAGCCTCAAAAAATTCTTTATTAATCAGCGTGACGTCATGAATACGTTGCAACCCTTTCA
>CAYUBH010000010.1:0-22751 GCA_964442985.1 uncultured Gammaproteobacteria bacterium | reverse complement strand
TAAAACAATTTCGTTATACGCTTCAGTCGCTCGCTCCTCGCTCACTCCAAATTTTCCGAGCTGTTTAATAACTTTGGGGAGCTTGGCGTAGTTGCCAGCGAAATTAGAAATCTGCGGATCAAGACCGGCATGGGCATACAATTTTCGCCACACTGCCACCCGATTCATAAACTTAGTAACTGAGCCATTGGTACATTTCCAAACTTCACCGTTTATTTTACAACGCCAGTAGAGCCAGAGCTGAAAAAAGTGCAGGACGTCTTGCCATTCTTCGCGCATACCTTTCACATTGCCGTGAACAACTTCCACAGCCAGCTCTTTGACCTCTTGCCACACCTCGCGAAACGGCACGCGCTCGCCCGAGGTATATGAAGCGATATAGTCACTAATACGCATAGGTTTAGACAACTCCCCCACCCAAACAATCCCTATCCTTATATATAACAGCGAATTGACCGGGGGTAACGGCTCGCTGAGGGCGGGCAAAAACCAGCACTATTTGGCCATCTTTCTCAGTAACTACCGCCTTTTGGAGCTCTTGGCGGTGGCGCAATCGCACTTCAGATTGTAGCGGAAGTTTCGGCGACTGTCCACTAACCCAGCTGACCGAGCTCAGTGGCACTTCTTTCTTGTAGAGAAGGGCGTCGTCTTCGTAACCCACCACCAATTCATTCTTGGTAGTATTTTTGGCAACCACAAAGAGCGGTCGGCTCTCCCCTTTTTTGGCATGCCCATCAACACCGAGATGACGTTGGCCAATGGTATAAAACGGCAAACCATCATGTGTACCCATCACTTCACCCGAAGACAGCACGACTTGACCAGGTCGGCGTTTAATTTTTGTTTCTAAAAAAGCTTTCATCGGCACTTCACCCACAAAACAAATCCCCATGCTTTCTTCTTTTTCGGCCGTTGGCAAGTTGAATTTTTTGGCGAGTGCGCGCACCTCTGGCTTGGTGTAGCCACCAAGCGGAAACAACGTGTGTTTCAATTGTTCCTGCGTAAGCTGGTGCAAGAAATACGTCTGATCTTTATTGTCGTCTTTGGCACGGATCAAATGATATCCTTGGGCATCTTTTTTCACCGAAGCATAATGACCAGTGGCGATAGCATCAAAACCAAGCGCCTTGGCGCGATCGAGCCACGAACCAAATTTCACAAAAGTGTTACAGAGGACATCAGGGTTTGGCGTGCGACCAGCTTCATACTCTTGAAACATGTAGTCAAGCACCGTTTCTTTATATTCTTTGGTAAAATCCAATTTCATGAGCGGGATACCAAGCTCAGCCGCCACGCGCAAAGCGTCACGATAATCAGGCAACCAACAACTCTCGGCACCCTTTTGATTGTTATCGTAATTCAACATGTACGCCCCCACTACGTCGTATTTTCCGGAACGAACTAAAAGAGCGGCGGCGACCGACGAATCGACCCCACCACTCATTGTCATCAAAATTTTTGGTTTACGCGAAGCCATATTACAGTTCAATCGGTAGAATCTTCGACTGTAATTTTTTGAGATAAAAGCGATTAATAACTCCCATCATCGCTGTGTTTTTCTTGAGAATCTTTTTAGCCGTCTTGGTCATAATCCAATAATGAGAGTCGTAGACCAAGCGAATCAGATGAAGCAATCGCTCTTCATCGTGGGGTGCCGATTCCAAATGACGCTTGAGACCAGCTGCTCCAAATAAATCAAGCTTGTCAGCGTCACGCAAAATAATCGCTTCAAAATATTTGTCAGCAGCGTTGTTCCAATGATAGCGAATACTATACAAAATAATCCGACGCTCTTCGGGCATAAGATCGGCGAACCCGGCGTCGTCGGCCAGCCAAATACGAAACACCTGGTATGACAATTCATGATGGCGCACCCCTGGGTGATCGGTTTCGAACGCTCGCCCGATATCATGAATCAAAGCAATAAACGATGATAAAAAGACATTGGCTTTTTCAGCCTTAGCAATCTGCATAGCCCATTTGCGAACACGGTCGGCATGGTCAAAATTATGCGCTGGATAGGGACGTTCTTTGAAGAGCGCCTTCACCCGGCGAGTCGCATGCGCGAGGAGTTGTTTTTCGCGAGTAGTGAACATATGTGCCTAGTATAGCGAAGAATCGGGGATATTTCAAGGTCTTACATAAAAAAAATCCTTCCCAGTTACGGGAAGGATTTTGGAAGTGTCGTGGGATTAACCGCGGCGAGCCTTCATACAGTCTCGGCAATATACCGGTTTGTCACCTTTCGGTTCAAACGGCAACTGGGAGATTTGAGCACCACAGCCAGCACATGTCATGTTCACGGAGAACATTTGACGAGGAGCCATACTGCGAGCACCGCCTGCGCCCATACTACCGCCACGAGTTTGGCGGAAAGCACGGTTACAATCGGAACAGTATACTGGGCGATCACCGGATGGTTGGAACGGCAACTGAGAGATGTGAGCACCGCATTTACTGCAAGTGAGATCAACATCAAACATTTGACGAGGACCAGAAGATCCAAAAGCCATAATAGTTGTACATTTTGTTGTTCCCAAAATGTTGTTTGAGAGTTTATAAATCGACTTTTTCTTGGGAACAGGCACTGCGTTACACAGCGCTTTTCGGCTTTTTGTAGCCTTAGTTACAAGCCTTGCGACCTGTAAGAGGTTACCCAATTGTTACGACATCAGTATAGCAGAAAAAATCATTTCTGTCAAGGCTTTGACTTCGACTAGTAATTCCTAGTCAACACTCAATTCATCGACAGTAGTCACCCGCCCCGGAGAAAGGGGTTTTGGTTCAATGTTTTGGGGTGTTTCTGGGGCTTTTGGCGGAGCCACAGCTGGTGCTGGAGGGGCTGGCGACGCCTCAGGCATCGCCTGGCTGAGCGATATCCCCTTTTGAGCAGTATCTACCAAAAGGACCTTTTCTGGAGTGCCTTCTGGCGGAGTCAGTGGTTTTTTAGGCTGGTCACGTCGGCGCTCTGGCGGGCGATTTCCAGCTGGTTTCTGAGCATTTGCCGGGCGAGACGACTGATTGGCGGCTGGTTTTGGGGTTGCAGGCGTCGCAGGCTTCGGTGGACGGGCAAAGGTCGTGGTGCGCAAATTAACCACTGGAGATGGAGCTGGTGGTGCTTTTGGCTTCTCAGGCACTGGTGTCACTGGCACACCATCACCATTTTCGTCGTCTTCGTCGGTCATACCTGGGACAAGCCCACTCCAGCGCATGATTTTATCTTCAATTTTTTCTCGAGCGGTGGCATAGCGTTCGCGCGACACGCGAATAACTTTTTCTGAACTGTTGGTTGGAAAACCAATCGCCCCAAGTGTCTCGGCGCTAAATGGTCGCGACGCTACACCGTCAATCATGAGTTTCAAATAAATCTGGTATTTTGGCAAATTCACTAAATCTTCTTCGACAAAGGTTGGAATAAATTCTTTGGCCAAAATTTCAGCATCACTCGAACCCACCCGGAACGTCACCATGGTACCAACGTTACCAATCACCGCTGCCAATACTTTTTCATCAAGTTGCTCCATGTATTGGTGCGCCATGATAAGATCAAGTCGGTATTTACGAGCTTCGGACAAAATATTAGCAAAACTTTCAGTGGCAAAGTTCTGGAACTCATCAACATACAAGAAAAAGTCGTTACGTTTGGATTCAGGCAAATCAACGCGCTCCATCGCCGCGAGTTGAAGCTTGGTGATAAGCATACCACCGAGCAAACGGGAGTTATCTTCACCAATACGCCCCTTGGACAAGTTCATGATAAAAATCTTTTTCTCATCCATAATCTCACGAATATTAATTCGTGATTTCACCTGCGCCACGATATTACGAATAACCGAGGCGGACAAAAACTGACCAATTTTGTTTTGGATAGGCGCCACGGCTTCGGTGCGGAATTTTTCACTATAGCCAGCAAATTCGGTTTGCCAAAAAGCTTTGACCACTGGATCTTTGAGCGCTTTAACCACTTTATCGCGATAATCCTCTTCGGCGAGCAAACGATTGATACCGAGAAGCGTGGTGCCAGGATAATCAAGCAAAGCCAAAATAGTATTGTTGAGGATATACTCCATACGAGCACTCCACACATCTGGCCAAATCTTTTTAAACACACCCATGAGCCCTGAGGCCACCAAATGGCGGTGTTCAGGATTAACGGTTTCCAAAATATTAAAGCCGATTGGATAGTTAATGTCTGCTGGATTGAAATAGACCACATCATTGATGCGGTTGGGTGGAACAAAATTGATAATCTTTTCAGCAAAATCACCGTGCGGATCAACTAAACCAACGCCGTGACCGGCATAGATGTCATTCAAAACCATGTTCTCAAGCAAAGTGGTTTTGCCCATACCGGTTTTGCCGACCACATACATATGACGGCGACGATCGTCGAGCTTGATGCCAAATTTACGTTTTTGTGCCCGATAATTCGTGGCCGCAAAAAAATTGACGTCAGGATTACTCACGATAGTTGGCTGTTCTGCTACTGGTTGTTCGTCGGAATGAAGATCACTCATAGGTGTCCGATTAGTATACCATTAATCCCCTCGGGCGAGAAGACACTATTTTGTTTGAATCACGACTTCATTCACCACTACCGGCTCAACTGGGCTCGATTTTTCACCATTAGCAAAGGTTACAGGAGCCGAAGCAATAGCATCAACAACGTCCAAGCCAGCAACAACTCGACCAAAAATAACATAATTCTTTTCGAGCGGAACGTCGGCGTGCATAATAAAGAATTGACTACCGTTGGTGTTTGGGCCAGCGTTCGCCATAGCGACCGTGCCACGAGTATATTCGCCAGTAAATGGCTCATCATCAAAACGATAGCCCGGGCCACCACGACCAGTACCCATCGGGTCACCACCTTGAATCATAAAACCTTTCATCACACGATGAAAAATAGTTTTGTCATAAAAATCTGCCTCAGCGAGCGACACGAAGTTGTTGACGGTAACTGGTGTCCCTTTGGCATTGAGTTCAATCGTAATATCCCCCTTAGTGGTTTTGAGAATAGCAAAATACTGTTTAGTAGTATCAATTTTCATTGGTGGCAGACTTGGTGTGGTTGGCATAGTTTCTTTATTAGTAGATTCTGGCGCCGATGTAGCGGCGGCTGGTTGATTAGCAAACGTTAATTCTTCTAAAGTTGGTGGCTTAACGATGGTGGTGGATTTGGGCGGGGCAAAAAGCGCCGAGAGAATAAACCACGCTACCACGGCGGTTAGGCCTAAAACGACCAGTAAACGTATCATATATATACTCCTTAGTTAGTTTGGCAAGCTTTATACAATCCAAGCTGTTGGCTACGAGCTGTGGTGGCCGCCTCAGCAAATACCTCGCGGTAGGCCACATCGGGCGGAAAAGTAGCTGGGTTCGCATACCCCTCACTCACTAATTTCAAATTTACAAAGGTACCGTCTTCGAGATAGACATAGCGAAGCAGTCGGCCGTATCTATCGGTTTCGGACACGTCTTTTTCTAGGCGCACCATTTTCCCAAGCACCAGCTTGGTATTGTAAGCACTAGCCTCAACCCCAAAACATTCTACTCCTTTGGTCGGATGTTTGGTCTCTGGCGTGTCCACACCAATATAGCGAACTTTTTCACCCGTCGCAAGCTCAATCGTGTCGCCATCGATGACTTTAGACACGAGCGTAGACGAAGTGGTAATTTTTTGACCCTGCACAGCGGTAGTCGTAGCCGTATTCGGCACAGCTGGTTCGCTTGTCGACATTTCCACCCCCAGCTGATCGAGAATAAGCGCGAGCACCACAAAGAGTAGTGAGGTCAATAATGTTTTTGTTCGTTGACGCATAGTTATTTTTGTTTGAGAAGTCGTTCGCGGGCAAAAAGCCACCCAGCCAGCGTTTGACCATCCCAAATTTCACCACGTTTGACCATATCATCAAATTCGTCGGGTCGACGTTCAATAATTTCTAATTCTTCATTGGGTGTTGGTTGAGCTTCAGCAACTAATTCAAGATCGGTCGATAAAAAAACATGACACATATCTTTCACAAGCCCCATACAACCTTCAAATTCACCAAGCTTGATAAGCTCCCCCACCTGATACCCCGTTTCTTCAAGAAGTTCACGCTTGGCCGCTTCGCTTGGCGATTCACCCGCATCAATGCCGCCACCCGGAAAGCTAATACTAAACCTATCGCGCAAGTAGCGAAATTGTCTAACTAGAAGAATATTGCCATTGGGCAAGACGGGAATAATAAACGCCGCACCAGAACCAGGATTTTCACCATAAAAATACTCGCCAGTAGTGCCGTCAGGGCGTTCGAAGACATCTTTTTTGTAATCCCACCAAGGGTTGGTATGAATAGTTTCCGTTGACAGTCGTTTCAAGTAGTGGGACATAGTTAAACAAATAACCGAGCTACTTCTTTGACATCACCAGCGTCTTTGGAGCGAATAATCGAATGCATCGAACCTCCCCCATCGCCTTCAAAGCGCGGTAAAATGTGCCAATGAGTGTGCGGCACCGCTTGCCCCGAAGCCGGACCGTTGTTCAACCCAATATTCATAGCGTCAGGCGCGAGGACTTTGTTAATTTTTTCAGCCGCCGCCTTCACTCCACGCATCACCGCCAAATAACTCGCTTCGTCCATTTCTTCGAGCGTCGCAAAATGTTGTTTAGGAATTACTACTGTATGACCTTTGGTGCACGGATGAATATCCAAAAAAGCAATCACTGCCGAATCTTCGTAGACAGACAAATGAGGAATCGCTCCAGAAACAATTTTACAAAACAAACAATCCATACAGTAAAAGAAAAGAATAAGTTATTTAGTATACCGCCAAATACTGATTGTATCAAGCACCTGGGTGAGCGTCCCTACCCCCACACTGAGCGAGCTTGGCGCCACCAAAAAACACTGATCAGCACCAGTGGCCGACAACGCTTTGTCCCACGCCTCTTTTGTTGGGAGAGTAGTGAGCGAGGTATAGACTTCTTCGAGAACTGGCTGAGCAAAATATTGATTCACCGGAAACCCGCCACCAATGACCGCTCGCCCCGTGATAGCCTCGAGAGCCAGAAGCGGATACGTGCCGGAAACGACACATGGCTTGGCGGTGAGCGTACCCGACACATATTTCATCGCTCGAAACTCATCGAGAGCTACCGTGCCAGTATCGGGGCCAAGTGAATACGAAGCAATCATGGCCAGAGAAGTTATTGCGACAGCACCGACAAGGACATTTTGGACAAACGGTGTTTCGGAGCCATAGCGAGACACAAACGCGCGAGCGAGAAGCATCACCATAACAATACTCGTGAGCGCGAGCAAACTATCGAGACGACGAGTAAAAATCTGCTCACCAATAAGACCGTAGCGAGAAATCACGTACCCACCAAATAGTGAAGTGGTGAGAACGGCCATCACCCGATGTGTCGGACGCGAGGAACGAAACGCTACCACGAGACCCCACGCCACAGCAACAAAGAAAACAACAGCGTACAAGACAAGCCACCAGCGCCATGTAGTCAGGAAATTTGGCACAAACGAATAGCTCGGCACCTGATTAAACAAAATATTACCAATGGCAATATCGTGCGGACGTGGACCAGACGCTACATACCAAGCTGAAAAATTTCCTACAAACTGTTTCACCTGCTCAAGCCAGGCAACTGACGACGAAAATTGACTGTACCGAGTAACGAGCTCAATTACCGGCAAAAAAATCACACCAACTACTGTCACTTTTATCAAAACAACTCGCTCCACAAAACGAGATGACGAGCGCGAAGCAAGAATCACCTCGGAGACAAGCCAAACAAACCAGTACAACACTGCAAATAAGCTATAGGAGAAGAATGAAGCTGCGCCGATAGCAGTAAGAAGGAGTAGTTGTTTTTTGTGGGGGTTACGCACCCGCTCCAATACAAGGATAAGCGAGGCGATAAAAAACACGAGACCAAGATTGACCGGCAAACTAAACGAGCCCGAAGACATGAGCGCATATGGTAAGAAGCTGAGCCAAGCGAGCGCCAATCGCCCACGCACTTTGAGCCCCAAAACCGACCCCAACGCATACAAAAGAAGCGGCAGAAGCACCGACACCAGAAGTGGCCCAAGCCAGATCATAAGCGCCAAGAGACCAATCCCAGTTGTCCGATTAACTAAAGAAAACAACGACCAAAATTGGCCGTAGGTGACAGAGGTGAGATACGACCCCAGATTCGGCGCTTCATTCAACACTGCTTGCACTACTGGTTTTTCCTGAACAACATTTTGAATAAACCCAATATGTCGCCAACCATCAGCGCCATACAGGAGAGCGTGTGTCGCTGGCACATAGCTGTGGATGACCAGGCTCGACAACACCAAAAAAAATAACAAAACCGACGAACGAATACGCGACCCAACAAGGAGGCCAGAGATAACGATAATACCACCAGCGACCGGCAAAAAACCTGGAATAATCGTTTGCCACGGCGTAGTGACATGTCCACCGGTATGGCTGAGTACCAACAGATACACAGCATCTACCAACAATGCCAACAAAAGCACTATCCCAAAACTTGAAGCCAAGCCAACTGGCGTTTCAAAAGAGAGTGTCGCGATTGTTATCTCCCCCGCTGTTGGCTCGGGCGCTTGGCTACCGAGCAGAAATAAGGCCAAAGATACGAGAGCGAGGACACTTGCCCACACAAACGGTGTAAGGAACACCACCGAAAGAAGTGCTCCAGCGAAAGCGGTTACAAAAAACACTACCAAAAGTGAACTAATCAGAAATAACGACATTCCTCGCTTACCATGGTAGTAGACCACAATAAAGGACTGGACGGGCTGAGACACCATAGCGACGTACAGAGCAAGAGCTAAGAAACCAACCAAGCTTGGAACATCAGCCTCGAATCGCATGGCCGAAAAAACGCCAAAAACAGCCACTAGACTGGCTAAAAAGTGAAACTTTTTAAAACGGTAAAGCATAAAGGGTATGCCGTAAGTATACCATGGGGTGCGAAAAAAGAAACAGTGCACTGTCTACCCACAATTCCTCCCCATGTACACCTTGCCGAAAGCCAGCCCATAGGCTACTATGACTCTACTTTATAGTGCTTGTCCTATGTCCTCGGATAGTATTGAAAAAATCCCCCCGCAAAGTCTTGAAGCTGAGATGTCCCTTCTCGGTTCTATTTTGATTGATCGCGAAGCCATGCTCAAAGTGGCCGACATTGTGAAAGTTGAAGATTTTTATAAAGAGTCTCACAGTAAAATTTACGAAACCATTGTTGAGCTCTATAGCCGTAGCGAACCACTCGATCTCTTGACCCTGAGCAACCGCCTTGAAGAAAAAGGTTTGCTTGAGCGCATCGGTGGCCGCACCTATCTCGCCACGCTCACCAACGCTGTGCCAACCGCTTCGAATGTCGTCCACTACGCTAATATCGTCCACAAAAAAGCGACTCGCCGACGACTCCTCCAAGCATCGCAAGAAATTACTCGTTTGTCATTCCAAGAAGAAGAGGGTGATATCGAACAAGTGCTCGATCAGGCGCAACAACATCTTTACGGCGTCTCGCAAGTGTACCTCAAACAAACCTTCACCCCAATTCGTGGTGTTTTGGCCGATGCCTTTGACCGCATTGACGAACTCCATAAAAACAAAGGACAATTGCGCGGTGTCCCAACTGGCTTTACCGCTCTTGATAACCTCCTCGCCGGTCTCCAAAAATCCGACTTGGTGATTATCGCTGCCCGCCCAGCTGTCGGTAAAACATCATTTGTGCTCGACATCATCAGAAACGTCGCCACCAAACGAAAAGTGCCTGTCGGCATGTTCTCGCTCGAAATGAGCAAAGAACAGCTCGTAGATAGAATGCTCTGCTCCGAGGCCAACGTGGACCTCTGGAAAATGCGCACCGGCCGATTGTCCGACCGCCCCGAAGATGAAGATTTTTCTCGTATCGGGCACGCTATCGGCACACTGTCCGAAGCGCCAATTTTTATCGACGACTCACCAAATTTGAACATCATGCAAATTCGCACCAAAGCTCGTCGTCTCCAGGCGGAACACGGACTCGGGCTCATCGTTATTGACTACTTACAGCTGATGGAATCATCAAGCAAGGGTGACTCCGACAATCGTGTGCAAGAAGTGGCGGCTATCACTCGTGGTCTCAAAGGTATTGCTCGTGAACTCAATATTCCAGTCGTTGCCCTCTCCCAGCTCTCTCGCGTGGTGGAGCAAAGCAAGCCAGCTATTCCAAAATTGGCTCACTTGCGTGAATCTGGGTCTATTGAGCAGGACGCTGACGTGGTACTGTTCATCTATCGCAAATCCGCCGACCGTAACTACCGCCCGGAAGATATTCCACCCGATGAACGAGGCACTGGTGAAATCCACATTGCCAAACATCGTAACGGTCCAACTGGCATGGTCAAAGTGGCCTTCAACGAAGCGTTTGCCTCGTATCGCAACCTCGAAACCAGCTTTAGTCAAAATGGTGGTGGCCAAGCGCCAATACAAAACAACGCTCCACAAAATAACGCGCTCAAACCAAAATCAGCATTTGTTCGCCCACCACCAAGCAATAATCCTAACGAAATTCCACAATTTTAATTATATACTATGTCCATGTTCTCTAAACTCAAGCAGTTCAAAGATCTCCGTGATCAAGGTAAAAAACTCCAAGAAGCCCTCGGCACCGAAAGTGTCACCGTTCGCGAACTCGGCGACAAAGTTGTCCTAACCATCGATGGCAACCTCCAAATGACCGGCCTCGCTATTGACCCAGAAATCCTCACTCCTGATAAAAAAGAAAAATTAGAAACCGCTATCAAAAACGCCCACAGCGACGCTCTCAAAAAAATGCAACGCATTATCGCTGGCAAAATGCAGGAAATGGGTGGTTTCCCTGGCCTTGGCGGTGGACAAGAATAAGCCTCTCCCCTACGGGGGCGTATGTACTCCCCTTCTATCCAAAAACTGATTCAGGCGCTCAAACGCCTTCCCTCGGTTGGCGAGCGCACCGCTGAACGGTTTGTTTTTCATTTTCTCAAATCTGGTAAAAAAGAAGTGACCGAACTCATGCTCGCTCTCAAAGAAGTCACCGAGACTGTCCGGAGCTGTGAAGTCTGCTGGAATTTTAGCGACACTAGCCCCTGCCATATTTGCAACAATCCCAAGCGCGATCAGCAGACTATTTGCGTGGTCACCGACCCGCCCGATCTCCAAGTAGTGGAACGCACCGGTAGTTTCGCCGGTGTCTATCATATTTTGCGAGGCGCGCTCGACCCAGGCGACGACGACAGCTTTAATCGCACCAAAACCACCGAACTCCTAGAAAGAATTACCAAACAAAAACCAAAAGAAGTTATTCTCGCTCTGAATCCCGACCTCGCCGGCGAAACCACCATGCTCTATATCGAAAAAGAGCTCAAAGCCACCTCACCAGACACCACCGTCACTCGCCTGGCTCGCGGACTTCCGCTCGGTGGCGACTTGCGCTACGCCGACGACATCACTCTCACCAGCGCTTTCAAATATCGTGTTAAGAGATAAAAAAATCCCCCGAGATACTCGAGGGATTTTTGTTTGAGAGTTAGGCAATCTTCACTTCAGTGAAACGCTGACGTTGACCATGTACTTTGTGGTAACGAACTTTGCGTTTGAACTTTTCAACACGGACAGTGCGATTCTTACCTTGCTTGACGAGGGTCGCTTTGACAGTGACACCTTCCAAGTATGGAGCACCAACTTTTACATTAGAGCCATCATCGTTAGCGGTGAGGAGAACCTTATCAAAGGCTACCGAACCACCAGCTTCACCAAGGATTTTTTCAATTTTAAGGGTTTGACCGGAAGTAACAAGATATTGTTTACCGCCAGTAGCAATAACTGCGAGCATAAATAATGGATAGCATGTACCCCGTCTAAGCCTGCCCAATTAAGATGGCAGCGGGAACATGAAAAATAACAATGTGCCCGTAGTATAAAGGAAGATACGCCCTTTGTCAAGCCTTTTTAGCACCAAAAGGGTCTTACCGGGCTATCTCTACCCTATCCCCGATAATTAGCCCTAATTCGCTAGCTAAACCAGCCCGAAACTCGATAACAGCATTAGCCTCGGCTCTTGGCCTATAGAGGAAGAGATTAGCTTCGGAGACCCCTGGTTCTGGCACGGCGTTGGGAGCCACATCTACCACCACCCCGTTATCGAGCCAAACAATATCTATTGGAAAACGCATATCCCGCATCACCATGGCCTGACGGCCTTTGAGCCCAAACGGAAACAACATACCATCGACTGAGCCCATCGAATCACGATTGCTCCAGCCGGTAAATTGCTGTTTGTAGGTTCTTGCCACATACACGGTCAGATTTTTTTCACGCACCCGAATAACTGTCGTCTCCAAACGACGATTGGAAAAATATGACACCACCACCCCAACCAACAGGAGTGCCAAGACTATCGCATGCCACTTTTTAAAGGCTACTGGTTTCATACTTTAAGTGTACGAAGTTTAAATGACAAAGTAATACCAACGACTAACATAATAACACTGACAAGCGCTATCAACACTAATTTACCAAAACTCTGTAAAAAGAGCGCGCCAAGACCAAACAACGCAGCGGCAGTATAAAACACCAAGACAACTTGGCGCTCACTCCACCCCAGCTCGAGAAGCGCATAGTGTAAATGCCGACGATCACCTTGAAATACCGACTGCTTACGATACAAGCGCAAAATAATCACTCGCGCCAGATCAAGCATGGGCACAGCCAAGACCAAAAAGGCAGTCGCCACCTTGCTCCCCGAAATAATCGACAAAACAGCGAGTATAAAACCAAGGAACAAACTCCCCGACTCCCCCAAAAATAGTTTGGCTGGGAAAAAATTAAGCACCAAAAAGCCAAGACAAGCCCCGACAAAAACCAAAGCCAGAAGCCCAACATTTGGCTGATAAAATTTAGCACTCATCGACAGCGCAAAAATAATCAACGAGCCAATACTGACAATCCCGGTAGCTAAGCCGTCGAGGCCGTCAACAATTTTAATGGTATACATCACCCCCATTATCCAAACAAAAGCGAGCAAGCTCGGGAGCAAGACCGACAAAGTGAGCGATGTGAGCTGATCAAACGCCACGATCCCGCCCCACGGATTAGTGACCTTGTCGAGCACCACCCCGCCAAACACCGTCACAAGAACTGCCAACGACGTGCCAGCCAAACGAGTGAGCGGGCGTAATTTTAAAACATCATCAAGCACGCCAAGAATAAGGAGAAGTGTGCTCCCCAAAAACGTAGCCGCCAGTCTGTCGCGAAGAAGGTCAAACCCTAAAACCGGATACACTAGAAGAAAAAAACCGACTACCACCCAAAAACCACAATACAAAGCAATTCCACCAAGAAGTGGAGTGGTCTGACGATGGAGATGGCGCCCGGTGTCAGGTACATCAACTACCCGAAAACGACGAGCAACACGCAAGACGATGAGCGACAAAAGCGCTACCAGTATGCCCGCGATAAGCCCAGCACTATAGACAATCATAAGGAATTCCTAGCGAGGTACGACAGTAAGTTTCCCCTCCGCGCCCAAATGGACCGTATCTCGTCGTCCAATCTTACCAGTGAGTAGTAATTCTGCCAACTGGTTCTCCACTCGCTCCTCGAGCGAGCGGCGAAGTGGACGAGCTCCAAATTCTGGATCAAAACCAACTCCAGCCAAAAATTCCAAAGCTGCATCATCAACTTCAAAGCCAATTCCTTTGGCTTCAAGGTCACGCGCCACTCGGCGAAGCATGAGCGAAGCAATTTGTTTGATAGCCGATTTTTCAAGCGGCTTGAAGAGCACGATGCCGTCAAAACGATTAAGAAACTCTGGACGGAAATAATCTTTGAGCTCACCGTGGAGCAACCTGTCTTTAATCATATCACTCGACAAGCCGGCTCGCATTTGTTCTTGAACATAGCTCGTGCCAGCATTTGAGGTGGCGATAATAATCACGTTGGTAAAATCGACTACTCGACCAGTGGAATCAGTGAGACGACCGTCATCCATCACTTGTAAAAAGACATTCAAAATATCTCGGTCAGCTTTTTCGATTTCATCCAACAAAAGTAAGGTAAAAGGAGTACGACGAATCGCTTCGGTCAAAAGCCCAGTCCCCTTTTCACCCGGCGCGCCAATCAGGCGATACAAACTCGCCTTATCCTGATACTCACTCATATCAAACCGAACCATTCTATCTTCTCCACCAAAATAAACTTCGGCAATTGTTTTGGCGAGCTCAGTTTTGCCCACCCCGGTTGGCCCCAAGAACAAAAAGTTAGAAATCGGACGACTCTTGGAGCGAATTTCGGCGCGAGCTCGGCGAAGAGCGTTCGCTACCAGCTTCACTGCTTCATCTTGACCAATCACCCGTTCATGAAGGGTGGTTTCGAGCGTCATCAACTTCGACGATTCATCAGCTGTCACGGTGGTCATTGGAATCTGTGTTTTTTGAGCAATCACTGCGCCAACTTCTTCGGCGGTCACAAAAGCATCTTTGCCTTTTTTAGAGCGCGTATAGCTCCCCGCTTCACTCATAATTTCGATAGCACTCCCTGGCAAAATAGTATCTTTAATAAATCGCTTAGCCAACTGCGCCGATTTCGCCAGTGCATCATATGAATAAAAAACATCATGTTTGTATTCCAAATGACCAGCATTCGCTTCGAGCACTTGAATCGCTTGATTCTCTTCCATTTCTTTGATCACCACGCGGGAAAATACGGTCGCTAGTTTAGAATTAGCAATATATTTGGTATAGGCTTCGGTGGTAGCGGTGGCAATGGTGAGAAATCGCCCACTGCCGAGATAATCGGCCATAGTACCAGCGACATCGAGGCTTTGCCCGCCGCCAGCCGACACACCCATTAATTCCTGAATATTTTCAATCGTCAAAATAACATTCCCAGCCCGAGCAATCTCGTACATAATACTTTCCAGTCGCTCGAGAGCGCCCGACGGCGTTGTCCCAGCCAAGAGCGATGCCGAATTGAGACGCACCATACGCTTGTCGGCCAAACGAGCTGGTACTTTATCTTCGACCATAAGCTCGGCAATACCTTCGACAATACTTTTCTTGCCGACACCGTAATCACCAACCAGGAGCACGCTGTTTTGCCCACCTTCTACTACTTGGAAAATATTTTGAATCTCTTGATCGCGAGCGATACAAGCATTAGTATGCCCAAATTGGGCGAGCATGGTGACGTCTTCACTAAACTGATTCAAAAACGGGGTGGCGACAGCGGTCATCGCACGGTCCATTCCGTATTTAGAGCGGTGACGAGCTGACACTTGAAATTGCATATACTGACGGTGGAGTCGTTCTTTGATTCGAGCCCATTCAATACCATTTTCCAGCTTGTCTTTGTCGAGCGCAAAATCATAGAGCAGATCTTGAATTGACGCTGACGAGCTGACAACAGCAAAAAGTAGTTCTGCCGGTGTGACATACTCTTGACGCGCCATGTACCCCGCTTCATAAGCTTGAAAAATAACTTGCGCCATTTCTTCGGAAATAACTGGGGCCGTTTCGCGACCACCTGTTTTGGAATTAGCTTCGGCAAAAAATGGCGTCAATTTGTCTTGGAGGGTTTTCACCGGAACGCCTAAACGAATAAACAAAATACGCACCGACGGAATCGTCAACAGCGCATACAAAACATGATAGACCGTTACTTTATTAAACATCTGCTCATCGGCCAGTGTGTAGGCCACCCCGAGCGTTTTGAGCGCATCAGGCGTAAACGATTCGGTAATATTCACCCGACTACTAAGCGGAATGCGAGTCGTATCCGCCCAGGTAGACAGCCGCTCACTCGAAACATCTTTTGGCACGCTATCATAACCTAAATGTTCTACCATTCGCGTCACTGGCTTTTCAGAAATAATTCGATACACCAAGTAGGAGAAGAACGTGACCCCGAGCCAAAACAACACCACGATATATGCCGGTAAATATTGAAACCACTGCACAATAGTCAGACCCATTGGTGCTGGTGACGTTTTGAAAAACATCGCGAGCGCAAAAAGCGACCAGAGCCAGAGTGTCACCGCCAAAACCCCGACTACTACTTTACGGATCTTATTAGTGAGAAGACGAGCATAAAAAAGCGCCAGATGATACCTATCAAGCGGATGGCGCCAAAAAAATAATTTTCCACGCGTTTTATAAGCAATGCTCAAGCCGTGACAATTTGGGCAGGTACGCCACGAAACAACACCGGTGGCATGACACGTTTCACAGAGCAAAAGTGGCAATGGTTCTCCTTGAGTAAACATCATACAAATGATAGATTTCTCACCCTAAAAATGGCAAAATAAGGCCGAGGACGACAATAAACGGCAAAGTCACCCAGAGCGACACCCCAAAAACACACCCGATAGCAAACAAGCCCAAAACGAGCGACCGAACAATCACTTGAAAAAAACGAATAACAAAACTAATTACCTTACCGGTAAAATCTCTTTGGCCATACATTGGTACAAAGATATTTTTGAGCCAGAGCCCCGGAGCCAATCGCATGTTGGCACGCTCGAGCCAGGCGAGACAGGCTCGACCAGCATAAGCGAAGCCGTGGGTATACCACCACAACGGAAAATACACTACATCAAGTAGTGCTTCGAGAAACAATCGTTCAAAAAGTATCCAATACATATTCACTTTAGTATAGCACAAAAAGAGAGAATAAAAAAACGCCCCAACGGGCGTAAGCGAAACCAACAACTAGCGCTCGGCTACCGAGGTGCGCGGTGCAGTCTTAACAAAAGTGATAGTAGAAGCTGAACGCATGGATAATTCGTTCAAACGCTTCTGAATACTAGCCATGGATTGATAACTCGCTACTTCGGTAGATAATTTTTGCGTTTCCGAAGAAACGAGGGCAACTTTTTTCTCTAAACCATGAATAACATAACCACTGGTAGACAAAGCGCTGATCTGAAAAACGTAACCCACTGAAAACACGACAATAAGCGCGAGCATAACCAAACGCGCTGGCAAACTAAACATCCACTGTGGCAACGACAAGGCGTCGGCCAAAGAAAGTAGGTTGTTATATTGATACCGTAGTCGAGCCTCCAAAGACATAGACTAGTTTTTTATGAGCACCCGGAGCTTAGCGCTACGAGCACGTGGATTAGTTTCGAGCTCTGCCTCGCTCGCGGTCAGTGGTTTTTTATTGACCAAGGTCGCTTCGCGCTTCAAAGCCTTTGTTTTATAAAATTGTTTAACGATTCTATCTTCTAAAGAATGAAAGGTGATGATTGCCAGGCGGCCACCTTTAGCCAACAGATCAAAGGCTTGTGGCAACACTTGCTTCACCACTTCAAGCTCACGGTTTGTTTCAATACGGAGCGCTTGGAAAACTTTCGTCGCCGGATGAATTCCGCCAATCCAAGGAACTTCTTTATTACTTTTTAATTTTGTTCGGTACACTTGCAAAATAATGTCGACTAGCTGTTTGGTGCGCTCAACTGGACTGATCCGACGAGCTGTCGCAATTGCTTCGGCAATTTCTTTGCTCAAGTTTTCTTCACCATACTGTTTGAACACATTGGTGAGTTCAAACACGCTGTAGGTATTAACGATAGTCGCAGCTGTTACCGGCGCATCATCACTCCCGAGCTCCGGGTTATAGCGCATATCGAGTGGCTCATCGCCATCGAAACTAAACCCTCTCCCCCGCTCCGCAAATTGCGGACTTGACCAACCAAGGTCAATCAAAATGGCGTCGGGTGCTCCAAATTGCTCACGCGCGACAATTGCTTGCAGTGCTGAAAAGTTGTCTCGCGCAAACACGACTCGATCGCCAAAACGATACAGATGTTGTTTGGCGCGAAGGAGTGACTCTGGGTCAGCGTCAATACCGAGCAATTTGCCTTGTGGGGCAATTGCTTCAAGCATCGCTTCGCTGTGTCCGCCGTCACCAAGCGTGCAGTCAATCACTGTTTCGTTTGGTTTGAGTTGTAATGATCCGAGGACTTCGGCTAGGAGAACAGGAACATGTCGCATACATCAGTAGTTCGCTTGGCTTAGACGCCAAGTTCGGCCATTCTCTCAGCGATAGATCCGCTCGCCGCTTCCGTTTGTCCTTTGTACTGAGCCCATGTTTGGCTATCCCATAGCTCCAACCGGTTGTATAGACCGGCGACAACTACCTCTTTCGACAGACGTGCAAATTGACGAAGGTATTCAGGCAGGATGATTCTCCCCTGCTTGTCTACTTCAACGTCCATAGCGCCAGCTAACATGAGACGAGCAAACGCTCGACTGTCGGCCTGACTGATAGGCAGACTAGCCAATTTCTCGGCCAGCTTCTCCCATTCCGTCTTGGTGTACAAAAAGAGACAATTATCTAATCCGCGAGTGACCACAGCACCTTTTGACAAATCACGACGAAATTTGACCGGAATGGCCATTCGTCCTTTATCATCCAGGTTGTGACTATACTCGCCGATAAACATAGTGAGTGAGGGAAATAGGCAATTTTATTTGGCTATTTCCGAGCGAACGTATGTTTATACCTTAAGGTATAAACATAAGCTTTCGCAGAGAAAATTAGTGATACAAGCATTTTCACCACTTTTCACCACTTACAACCATTTTATACCACCGCTCAACACCCGTCAACACACTTCACCGCCCTCAAAGCAGAAAAAACAATAAAAAAGCCCCGAAAACGATGTTTCGGGGCTGTGGACAAGTACTTTTATACCGTAAACGTGGTCGCGAGCTTGGCCGGCTCGGCAGAAACACCATGTTCGCCGAGTTTGTGGGCGAGCGCTTGCGAGGCCGACGCATCACCGTGATTTAAAATCACTCGCCGTGGCCCGGCGTCAGTTATCCACGAGACTAATTTTTTTTGATCAGCGTGCGCCGAGAGCGAACCAACCATTTTAATATGACAACCCACTCGGACATGTTCACCAAGCACATCCACTGTCTTCGCGCCATCAGCGAGCGCGCGACCAAGTGTACCGTGTGACTGATAACCAATAAGTAACAACGTATTTTTTTCATCAGACAAATATCTGAGCGCGTGATGTAAAATGCGCCCACCATTCATCATCCCCGAGCCAGCAATAATAATTTTCGGGCCGAGCATTTGATTAATTCGTTTAGACTCTTCGCGTGTGTACGTCATGGTGAGCCCCGGAAACGTAAATAATTCGTCACCATTACGAATATATTTTTCCGCTGCTGCGTCGTAGAAGTGCGGATATTTTAAATACACTTTGAGTGCATCAATCGCGAGCGGACTATCAAGGAAAATAGGAATACGAGGCAAACGATGCTGACGATCTACTAAATCATTTAATTCATAGATGAGTTCTTGCGTGCGCTCGAGCGAAAACGATGGAATCATTACTACACCACCTGGGCGAAGCGCTTCGGCAATCATATTTTCCACCACTCTATCCCGACTCGCCGCGTTCTCATGCAATCTGTCGCCGTAGGTTGATTCCGACACGAGTAGATCGATCCCCGCTGGAAGCACTGCGGTGTCGCGAAGAATCGGCACATTCACATTACCAACATCTCCAGTGAAAACAATTCGCTTACCTTCGGCCAAAATCTCAATAAATGACGAGCCGAAAACGTGTCCGGCATCATGAAAAATCGCTGTCACCTCGCCTGGCACAAGGGTCATCGGCTGTTCATACTCCCCCACCTTAAACAATTCCATGACCCGAGCAATATCCTCTAGTGTATACAGTAAAGGCGCGCCGTTTTTGCGGTGGTTGTAGGACATGATCTGAAACGTATCTTCCATGATAAGCTCCGCCAAATCACGAGTTGGCGGAGTAGAATAAATAAATCCTTTATAGCCTCGCTTCACCAACAACGGCAACCGCCCTACATGATCAAGATGCGCATGTGTCACCAAAACATGAGTGATGGTGTGTGGGTCAAACGAAAAAAAATCATTCTTAGCTTCGAGCTCTGGTGTGCCCTGAAACATCCCGCAATCAATCATCAAATGATGCGCGCCTGTCGTCACTTCACTACACGAACCAGTCACTTCGCCAGCCGCACCATGAAACCTAATATCCATACGAAACGTACAAAAATAACCTCCCTAGTGTACTACACAACAGAAGACCTACACAAGATAGATTTTTTCTGATAAACTATCCAATAGTTACTCAGACGTATTTATGCCACGTAACCCTATCGACTCGGTTGAAATTGTTGAGCCGCCCATTCGCGAATTAACAAAAACACGATCCTCCTTCAAACGCGGGTGCGTCACCGGCTGTTTTTTCATTCTCATTCTTGGTGTCGCCACTGTTGGTGGTATCAAATTCCTGATTGGCGCTGGACCAAGCACTTTCAAAAGTGTTCCATCGATATTTCCTAAAGATATTCCTATCTACGACAAAGATGCAATTGAGGCGATTACTTTTATTCCCGGGAAATACAAATATCGCAGTACCGAAATTGCCGCCTTTTTCCCTAAAGTTTTGTTATCTCCAATTATTTTACGCATTCAGGGTGTAAACGCCCCGGCTCCCACCACCACCGAACAATCAGCTCTCCGCGGGCTGTGGCGTATGGTTTCAACACCAGTAAGTGATTTATCAGACACTATCCACGTTGAATGGAAAAATATCGATGCCGAGCCAACCTTTGTCTATTCCTATTATAAAAAAGAACTTACCAAAAAAGACTACGCTATCACCAACGAAGTTAGAAGCAAAACCGAACAGCGCTTTTTATTCAGTCGTGAAGATGGTATTAATGGCTTCCTTTTGGTAGAGGGTGACGAAGAAGTTAAGCCTGGCACCGATTATGCCGCTCTAATGGTCAACATTCCTCACAAACTCCTTACCTCTCCATCACTCGATCGTTAGCTCCCATGATTACTAAAATGCTCACCAATGAATCAAAGACGGTCACGGGGGCAGCTATTATAATTGGCCTAGCTACACTCGGCAGTCGCATTATCGGCATTGTCCGCGACCGACTCTTTGCCCACTATTTCGGCGCCGGCCCAATGATGGACGCGTATTACGCGTCTTTTAAAATACCCGACCTCATTTACAATCTTTTAATTGTTGGTGCGCTCACAGCTGGTTTTATTCCCACCTTCACCAAACTCCTCGACAAAGACCCTAGCCGAAAAAGCGCCTGGCGCCTAGCCAACAATATTCTCACCATTATTGCTATCACCCTCGCTGTCATTTCTGGTCTCGGAGCAGTGTTTGCACCTCACCTAACAACTTTACTCTTCCCTGGGTTTCCTAACGCCACCACCGAGCTAGCTATTCTCTTCACTCGCATCATGTTTATCTCGCCGATACTCCTTGGGATCTCCATGGTGCTTGGCGGAATTTTACAATCGCTTCGTCAATTTTTTATCTACTCGCTTGCCCCTATTTTTTATAATCTCGGGATTATTATCGGCGCTGTTGCTTTTGTCCCACTCCTCGGCCCGGCTGGCCTCGCTTGGGGTGTTGTCCTCGGGGCACTACTGCATATGCTGGTCCAATGCTACGGCACCTATTCCAATGGCTGGCGCTGGCGATTCACTTTTGATCTATCCGACGCTTCCACCCGAACTATTGGCGCTTTGATGTTGCCGCGCACCTTTGGCTTGGCAGCACATCACATCAACAACATTATTATTACTAGCTTTGCTTCATTCCTCTCTATCGGGTCAGTTTCTGTCTATAATTTCGCCAGTAACCTCCAGGCTGTCCCAACAGGCTTGGTCGCTATTCCTTTTGCTCTCGCCGTCTTTCCGCTTCTCTCAGAAATGAACCTCCCCAAAGACAACCAAGCATTTTTAGAAAAAATAGTCAGCACCGCTCGCTATATTTTGTTTCTCATCGTGCCGATTATTATCATTCTTCTTTTGCTCCGCGCTCAAATCGTTCGTCTGATTCTCGGTAGTGGCGCTTTTGATTGGACGGCCACCATCGCCACCGCCGACACCTTGGCCTTTTTTGCTATCGGGCTCATCGGTCAAGCGCTCATTCCGCTCCTCGCTCGCGCTTTTTACGCCATGAGTAATACCAAGACACCATTTTTCATCGGACTAGCCAGCGAAGTAGTCAGTATCACCACCGCTCTTATCGCTATGAAATTTTTGGGGGTGGCTGGCTTAGCCCTTGGCGCATCGCTTGGCGCACTCGTCAACGCTCTTCTTCTGAGTATCACCTTGCGCCGACACGTCCGAGCAGTCATGCCAGCTGGCAGTCTTCGTTTTGTCCTCCACCTTAGTCTGGCCGGCCTCGCTATGGCTGGAACAGTCCAATTACTCAAACTTCCACTCGGTACCATCTTTGATCTTGATCGGTTCTTTGAGGTCTTGCTTCAAGCCGGCATCTCTGGTACAGTAGGCCTCCTCATCTATGGCGGTCTATTAGCCTTTTTCAAAGTTGAAGAATTGAGCCAATTTGCGCTTAGTTTCAAGAAAAAATGGCTTCGTACTCCTAAACTAGAAGAAGGGCTTGATGAGGCTGAACGACTCCAATAGTCTATGGCAAAACATATCCGCAATTTCTGTATTATCGCTCATATCGATCACGGCAAATCCACGCTGGCTGATCGATTTTTGGAATTCACCAAAACTGTCTCTGAACGCGAGATGAAATCCCAACTGCTTGATTCGATGGATCTGGAACGTGAACGCGGAATCACTATCAAGCTCACTCCGGTGCGCATGCGCTACGAATACCAAGGTGAAGATTATATTCTTGATTTGATCGATACCCCAGGGCA
>CAYUBH010000009.1:22435-23640 GCA_964442985.1 uncultured Gammaproteobacteria bacterium | reverse complement strand
TTATTATGGGCGCCCTTACCGCCTCCATTATCCTCTCCATGATTTTCCCCAAGAAAATCTAGGTCCTCCCCTTGATTTTTCGGCTAATCTGTGCTAGTATAGTCGCATTAATCTCTACCATTCTATGGCACTTATTGACGGCAAAATGCTAGCCAAAACAATCGAACAGACTGTTGCTCAAAAAGTAGCACGTCTCAAAGAGCAGGGAATTACCCCAGAGCTCCACGTTGTTTTAGTTGGCGAAGACAAAGCTTCGCACAGCTATGTCAACAATAAAGCCAAAGCCGCCCTTCGTGTGGGGATGAATTTTATGCTCCATGAATTGCCGGAGACAACCACCGAACAAGAGATGCTCGAAACACTCCACACCTTACAAAAAAACCCTCGCCTCTCTGGTCTTATTATCCAAATCCCTCTTCCTGAACATCTTTACACCGAAAAAGTTCTCAACGCCATTAAACCTGAGAACGATATCGATTGTCTCACCAACATCAACCTTGGTCGCCTGGTCATGAACAACCCCCTCTTCACCCCACCAACTCCGGCTGCCACCCTCGCGATTATCGAGAGTCTCGGCGTTTCAGTTAAAGGCAAAAACGTCACCGTGATTGGCACTGGTGCTTTGGTTGGCAAACCGCTCGCTATTATGCTCGTCAATCTTGGTGCGAGCGTCACCACTATCAATAGCCGATCTACCAATGTTGTCGAAAAATGTTTGTCCGCTGATATTATTATTACCGGCGTGGGCAAAAAAAACATTCTCACCGCCAAAATGGTCAAACCAGGCGCGATAGTCATTGATACCGGTTTTGTCTATGACAACGGTGTTGTCTCGGGCGACGTTGATTTTGCTGAAGTCTCCAAAATCGCTGGACACATCACCCCAACACCTGGCGGAGTTGGCCCAGTCACCATCGCCCAACTACTCACCAATACCGTTCTCGCGGCAGAAATGAAACAATGAAAAACTTCTGGCAAAAACTCAAACGACCTATTTTTGTCCTCGCGCCAATGGCTAATGTCACTGACGCCGCTTTTCGTCGTCTTATTGCTAAATACGGTAAACCAGATATTACCTGGACTGAATTTGTCTCCTGTGACGGTCTTCAATCCCCTGGCCAACCAAATATCATGATCGACCTTAAATACAGCGAGGCCGAACGTCCTATTCTCATGCAAGTCTTCGGCTCCAAGCCAGAAAACTT
>CAYUBH010000009.1:20940-22335 GCA_964442985.1 uncultured Gammaproteobacteria bacterium | reverse complement strand
GCTGTCGCTCTCCGTGACAAATACAGCTCTCGTGATAAAACGCTTATTCTCGGCAATGGAGATATTAAAAACATCGCTGAGGGCTATGCCAAAGTCAAAGAAACTGGCGCCGACGGTGTCATGATCGGCCGAGGTATTTTTGGCAACCCCTGGTGCTTTACCAATGTTGATGCGGTACGCGAAGGTAAGCTGGATACTACAGCAATCAGCCTCGAAGAAAGGCTTCGCGTCATGATTGAACATACCTACCTTTTTGAAGAACTCATGGTAGAACACAAAAGTTTTGAAATTATGAAAAAACATTACAAGGCTTACGTGCACGGCTTTGATGGTGCCAAAGAATTGCGACTTGAGCTCATGGAGCAAGCCAAAACCGCCGCCGACGTAGAGCGTATTACCAAAAAACATTTTCCCAATCTCTAAAACAAAAACCTGCGCTTACCAGCACAGGTTTTTTAATTCTATCGTTTAGGCAAAAGGCAGGTCGTCAGGCGCCACATCGAGGACAGGGGCCGACGGCAAAGGTTCGCCCTTTTTACGAAGTGGAATCTCACTCGTTTCTGTCGGCAGGCCAGCTGGTGGCTCGGATTTCTTGTGCCCAGCCTTTTGGAGCATCGGGGTTTTCACAAATGGCAATGGAAAGTGCCAAATAGTCGCTAATTCTTCGATATTGAGCACATAACCATCGCATCCTGCCCATTTCATCTTCCGTCCCTGAAAAGCGCTCATAAAGCTATTTTTGAGCACATTACTCTTCTTATGTTTAGAGTCATAATGCGCGTGCGTGCCCATATGTGGCACAATAGCATTACTGCTCAAAATAGAAAATTGACCCATCGCCCCAACAAATCCTTCTACACAGCGGTTTGGGCTAAAAACATTTTTCTTCGCCGAATACAGCAGACGCATTTTAGATTTAAAACCAATTTTCGACAATTTATCTTCAATAAATTCAATCGTCGTTTTCATACCAGGAGTAAGTGCTTCGGCGCCACCATGATCTGCTCCGTGATCACCATGTGCTCCTTCAAAATTCCACGTAATAATATTGCGCAATTCTTGTAAAATAAAGTCTGGGATTGCAAGCAATGCCCCGGCAATTCCACCACCATGGTGACCGTGTCCACCGCCACTCATTAAATCTTTGGCAAGCGCTATCCCCTTTTCTTTCCAGCTAGAGTCTATCGGCTCGATAATAAGCTGCATCCACACATTTTCGCCTTTAGCGATACGAGAAAAATTTTCCAGAATAGCAGCCATTGGATCGCTAAATACCGCGTCTTTACTCAAATTGTATTGAAATTCATCGTAGGTACGGATTGGATACGCGTCGGCTGAAGCCAGCTTAAACTCCATACCAAGGAGATCGTATTCGGCATCAGGGTATTTAGCTGG
>CAYUBH010000009.1:12224-20840 GCA_964442985.1 uncultured Gammaproteobacteria bacterium | reverse complement strand
GGAATATCGACAGCCAAAAGCACCCATTCCCAATGAGCAATACCTTTTTTAGTGCGGTAATCCACCCACATTGCCGCCCCTTTGGTAAACATAAATGAAGCCAACGGCAACCACAGACCAAGCGCAAAAATCACCTTCGCCTGCTCAAGCAAGGAAAGTTGAAGAAAGGTTGTCCAAAACGACAGATCTATAGTAAGCGTATCGAAAAACATACCAGTCTAAGACTAATGGTGTCCACCACCATGCCCACCAGCATCAATAGTTTTGTAAACAAAACCATACACCACCAAGAGTGCAAAGATTGTCCACCACCAACCATGCGGACCAGAAAAATAGCCGGCAGCATAGGCCAAACCAGCAATACCAGTGGCAAGCAGTGCCACCAAATGTCGAACAATTGTATCGTTCATAGGCAAAAATAAGTATGGATAGTATACCACAAGGCTTGGTAAAAAGAAAAACCCCACCAGGGGGCGAGGTTTTCAGAAGAGACCAAGAATTAGGCTTGCTTAGCAGCGCGACGTTCTTGCCAACGTTCCACGTATACAAGAAGCGGACTAGCAATAAAGATAGAGGAATAAGTACCGCTCGCCATACCCACCAAGAGAGCTAAGGCAAAAGCTTTGATAGATTCACCGCCGAGGAAGTAGAGGGCAAACAATGGCAGGAGCACCGTGACAGTTGTGTTAATCGAACGCATCAATGTTTCGTTAAGCGCTAAATCAACTGTTTCACTAAAGGTACTGGCTGTACGAAGCAGCACATTTTCACGAATACGATCGTATACCACAATGGTATCGGTCACCGAGAAGCCAAGCACGGTCAAAAGTGCCAAGACGAAGTCGGTTTCAATTTCAAGACCGATAAAATGACCAAGAGCAGCGAAGACACCAACCACAATCAAGATATCGTGTACCAAGGCAACAATTGCCAAAGCACCGTATTTCCAGCTAGCAATCGGGCGAGATACTTTACGGAAAGCGTAGGCAATATATAAGATAATCGCCACATTCACCGCAATAATAGCACTCACTGCACGTTTGCGAAGTGTTTCACTCACCGACGAGCCAATAGTTTCTAAGCGTTTTTCAACCAACGTATTGCCACCAGTGGCATAGGTATCAGAAAAAGCTTTTAATACTTTTTGGTGCTGTTCTTCGGTCAAAAAGGTGGTGCGAATAATAATGTCCGCCTCACCACTACGTTGAACAACTGAATCGCCAACAACAACTGTTTTGAGGGTTTCTTGAACTTGTTCCACAGTTGGGCGATTGCTGAAAGACAATTCCATCAAACTACCACCAGTAAAATCAATACCGTACTTAAGGCCCCATTTGGCAATAGCCAACAGGGCAATAACGGTCAGCGCGCCACTGACTATCAACAAAAATTTTGAATATTTAATGAAGGGAATTTTCATATAAGGGGCATTAAGAACGTTTGGTGTAACCAAGGAACAAGGCATTGGCTTTATCGTTAAAACGATTGAAAACCAAGCGCATGACAGTGCGAGTTACAGTGATGGCCGAGAATAAACTCATCAAGACACCAGTCGCCAAGACCACAGCAAAACCCTGGATAAAACCACCGCCAAACCACATGAGCACAATACTACTGATCAAAGTAGTAACGTGACCATCGCGGATAGATGGCCAAGCACGAGCAAACGATTCTTCCATTGCACTCTTCAAACTACGACCATTCTGCAATTCTTCTTTCAAGCGCTCAAACACGAGCACATTCGCATCCACCGCCATACCGATAGACAGGATAAACCCAGCAATACCAGCGAGCGTCAAAGTAACACCCAACACTTTGAATAAAGCCAAAGTGACTAGGGCGTACACCGCGAGCGAGAACACAGACAACAGGCCTGGTAAGCGGTAGTAAGCGATCATAAACAACATGACCAAGAGCAGACCAGCGACACCAGCTTTAAAGCTTTTCGCCAAAGAATCTTCACCGAGCGTTGCGTCAACTTTTTGTTGGCTCAAAAGCTCAACCGGCACAGGAAGCGCACCGGAATTAAGGCGTTGCGACAAAACACGAGCTTCGTTCAAAGTAAAGTTACCGTTAATAACAGCACTACCGCTCGTAATTGGTTCGTTCACTCGAGGAATACTAATCGCTTCGTTATCGAGGAAAATAGCGACTTCTTTACCAGAATTACGAGTAGTCACGTCAGCAAACAGCTTGGTGCCTTCATCGTCAAACTGGAGACTTACCTGCACCTGACCAGTCATGCTGTCCTGAGTTACCTCAGCACGTTTCAACTGCTTACCAGACAAACCAGTGGTCTTCCAAGGGTCTTGTGGGGGCAAAATGTCAGTTTTGTCTTGTGTCTTTAAGAAAACACGAGCCAAATGATATTGTTTTGGAGTTTCTTCAGCTTTCTTGTAGATCAAATGATACCCGAATTCAGTTTCAATTGGCCCAACGATTGTGCCAGCTTTAACATTCCAAATCGCCTCGGTAAAGGCTGGAACCATGGTATCTTTGGTAAATGTCCCCAAATCACCAGCGCGCTCAGCAGCACCTGGTTCAGTGGAATTTTGCTTCACGAGTGTAGCAAAATTTTGAATAGTTGCTTGTTTTTTGAGTTCGTTAATTTTTGCCAAAGCTTGTTCTTTGGAATATATCGGATTGTCACAACGAGTAGCACCGGTATAACAGATAAGTAAATGGGAAGCGGTAACTTGTTTCTCACCATCACGTTCTGCTACTTTTTTCAGAATGTTATAGCCAGAAGCAGTCTTCACTAAGTCACGGCCAACTTCACCAACTCGACGAGTTTTTGCCCAAGTGAAAAATTCTGGATAGGATGCTTGAGAAATAAAGCCCATATCACCGCCAGTGCTTGTTGTTGCATCATCGCTATACTTCGCGACAGCATCTTCAAATTTGCCACCACGGCGAAGTGTTGCGAGCGCTTCATTAGCTTTTTTCAAAACACCGGCATTAAAGGTGTCCATTTGTTTCTTTTCAGCTGGAGTCAAATCACGAGCTGGCTCAGTATTAGCTTCTTTAAATTCCAAAATTGGTGTCTGACCAATCATGGTAATAGCTTGGTTCACATCGGTGACACCTGGCAATTCCACAATAATACGATAGTCATTGCCCACACGAGTGGTTTGTACAATCGGCTCAGCTACGCCAAGACCACCGCGAACACGGCGCTCGATAACATCGCGAACACCTTCTACTGAGCTAGCACGGTCAGCGTCAGGAATAGTGTCGGTTTTTGCTTGGTAAATCAAATGAGCCCCGCCTTGAAGATCAAGACCGAGGTTAAAACCACTCTCCGAGAGAGTTGGAATACCAATATTAGTCGACTGATTAATCGCGTTGATACCACGATTGATTTGTTTTGGGGCAATTACCACCAAACAAATAATGGACAACGCTACAATCGCAATAAATTTATTGCGCACCTGTTCACGACTTTCCCCCCTCGTTACCGGTGTTTTTTGAGCCATAAATAAGACAAGATTAAAGTGCGGTGATTTTAGCGCATTTACGCCCTTTTGGCAAGTGGACAAGACTGGTTAAAAAAATATAAAAAACAGCCCTGAGAAGAGCTGTTTTATTGCTTATGATAACGTTTTAGGTATTACCATGACACTTCTTATACTTTTTACCACTTCCGCAATAGCACGGTTCGTTACGGCCGACTTCTTTACCTTCCGAAGAAGAACCTGGAGCGGATTGCTTCGTTGGCGTTTCTTCTTTTTGAGCGCCTTGCAAAATAACATTACCACTTTCCATCACACTCGGTGCCATCTGAATACCAATACTCAATTTATAGATAGAATAGACAACTTCTTTTTGAATCGCACTCAAGAGCTCGCTAAACATGCGATAGGTCTCGCGCTTATATTCCACGAGAGGATCGCGCTGACCATAGCCACGCAGGCCAATACCAGTGCGGAGATAGTCGATAGACACCAAATGCTCCACCCACAAATTATCAATACTGCGGAGTAGCATTTGCTTTTCAATTTCGAGCATGACTTGGGCATGGTGGGCTTTTTGCACTAACATCGTGTCATATTTTTCATGCGCCATCTTAATAATTTCAGCAGCCAATGACTCGCGGAACTCTACTGCTTCCATTTTTTGAGTGCCGGTGTCAGTGTGCGCTTTGATTTTTTCTTTTTCCAAAGCTGACAGTGGGAAAATAGTTTCTAAGGTAGAGACAATATCATCCAAATTCCAACTCGAGCGCTCTTCGGCATTGGTGTGATACGACACGATTTGTTCAATTTCCGCATCAATCATTTCAAAAATCATCGCTCGAAGTGTTGGGCGAGTAACTTCACTCACTGCTTGAGGCAGAGCATAGCTCGGATCAAGCGCTTTTTTCTCAGTCGCAAAACTCTCAAGCACCGCTCGGCGTTTGCCGTATACCACTTCACGATGACGATTAATAATATCATCGTATTCAAGTAGATGTTTACGAGTGTCAAAATGAAACCCTTCCACTTTCTTTTGAGCTGATTCAATAATTCTGGTAATCGATTTTTGCTCAATCGGCATATCGTCCGGGATCTTGAGCATCTGCATCGCTTTCTTAATACGTTCACCGGCAAAAATACGCATCAAATCGTCGTCGGTCGACAAATAAAATTGCGTTTCACCCGGATCACCTTGGCGACCAGCGCGACCACGAAGCTGGTTATCAATACGGCGAGATTCATGGCGCTCCGTACCAATCACAAACAAACCGCCAAGTGAACGAACTTTTTCAGCCTGATCTTTGTCTGGTGGATTACCACCAAGGATAATATCCACACCACGACCAGCCATGTTAGTGGCAATTGTCACCGCACCTTCGCGACCAGCTTGCGCTACAATTTCACCTTCACGTTCATGGTTTTTAGCATTCAAAATTTCATGCTTAATACCTTCGAGCTCCAAATGACGACTGAGCATTTCATTTTTCTCCACCGAAATAGTACCAATCAAAACTGGTTGGCCTTTTTCTTGGAGCGCGCGAACTGTTTTGGCAATCGCCTGATATTTAGCCGATTCATTTTTATAAATTCTGTCAGGATGATCGGTGCGTTGTGCTTTGCGGTTGGTCGGAATCACCACGACTTCTAATTTATAAATTTTTCCCAATTCTTCCGCTTCAGTCACCGCCGTACCAGTCATACCAGACAATTTGGTGTACATGCGGAAATAATTTTGGAACGTCACCGTCGCCATCGTCTGGCTTTCGCGTTGAATAGCTACTTTTTCTTTGGCCTCAATCGCCTGATGCAAACCTTCGTTGTAGCGACGGCCAGGCATTTTGCGACCGGTAAATTCATCAACAATAATCACTTCCCCACCCTCAACCACATAGTCGCGGTCGCGCTTGAAGAGTGCTTTGGCTCGAAGGGCTTGCTCCATATGATGCACCATCGACATACCACCTTCAGCGTAAATGTTATCAATACCAAGCCAACCTTCCATTTTATGGAGACCAGCATCGGTCATCGTAGCTGAACGCATTTTTTCATCCACCGCAAAGTCATCATGCTCGGTTAATTTTTCTACCAAGTCAGCAAACTTATAATAAATATCGGCGGCTTTTTCAGCTGGAGCCGAAATAATGAGCGGAGTACGCGCTTCGTCGATCAAGATAGAGTCGACTTCGTCAACCACAGCAAAATTAAGACCGCGCTGAACCATGCTTTCCAAATCTTGCACCATGTTATCGCGCAAGTAGTCAAAACCAAATTCATTGTTGGTGCCGTAGACGATGTCACATTTGTAGGCATCTTGGCGAGTGCAGGATACGAGATATTCATATTCCACCTTATACGCCCCTTTTTCATCACGTTCTTTGTCCGCCTTGCCACCTTCGGCAACATCTTTGGTTTCTGGAGCTTCTGGGGTCACATGTGGGCTATAGCGATACGATACCGTTTGGTTTTGGATAATACCAACAGTGAGACCAAGGAAATCATAAATCTGACCCATCCAGACAGCGTCACGTTTAGCCAAGTAGTCATTCACAGTCACGACATGTACCCCTTTGCCAGTGAGCGCGTTCAAATACGTTGGCAGTGTTGCTACCAAGGTCTTACCTTCACCGGTGCGCATTTCAGCCACTGAGCCACGATGAAGCACCACGCCACCAATCAACTGAGCATCGAAGTGACGCATGCCAGTGAGGCGACGGGATGTTTCTCGAACCACTGCAAAGGCTTCTGGCAAAATCGCATCAACCGTTTCGCCCTTGGCCAAACGCTCTTTGAGCGTGCCGGTTTTCGCTTTTAATTGCGCGTCCGACAAAGCCCGCATCCCCTCTTCGAGTGCGTTAATAGCTTCAACAATTGGTTGAATACCTTTGAGAACTTTAGCGTTTGGATCGCCGAACAATTTCGTTAAAAAACCCATACAAACATCAAAAATAGCTCCTTATAAACAGTGTGGGCAGTATAGCAAATACCTGACAGTTTGTCCACCCCTTGGGGGACTAAAAAAGCCTGGTTTCAAGCCAAGCTTTATCAAAAGACAGGGTTATTCTTCGACCACGACGAGCGGCTTGTCAGGGCGATGAAAAAAGAGAAAAGCGATACCAGCAAAGAAAATAATCACTGCCGAAACTACCACTGAGGTATACGGATGAAATGAAGCCGCCACAAACCCGGATAAAATCGGCGGGACAGTGTTGGCAAGCGATTGAATGCTAATATTAACCCCCAAGATCTCACCTTGCACCTCTGGGCCAACCGAGCGACTAATCAGACCGGTGAGGTTGGAGTGGGTTAAGCCATTAAAGATAGCAAAGAACGGCGTCACAAAAAGCAACTGCCACGGCGCTGTTGGCAAGAAATAAGCCAGCACCGCAGCACTCATAGCAATAATACTCACCCGCAAAATCGCCACCTCAGAAAAATAACGCGACATCATTCGAGTAATGAGACCTTGGGTAATAGAAATCCAGATACCAACGTAGGCAAAAAATGTCCCGATATCACCTTGCGTAAAAGCAAAACGAGTCACTAGAAAAACACTAAAGAAGGTAGTGAAGAAAGAAAAACCACCGGTAAACAAAAAGTTGGTCAAAAACAAACGACGAAGTGGTTTGAAGGCAAACACTCGAGCTAAATTTTTTACCGAAGTACCAAAATGTAAAACCAAACCAGATTGTTTGCGCGCATGCGTCTCAGGCAAGACAAACAAAACAAGCAGTGTGTTAATAAACGCCAATAACGCTGCAAAGAAAAATGGTGTAGCAGCATTAAACCACGACAAATACGAATTATCCGACAAAACACCGCCTAAAAATGGCCCAATGATAAACCCAATACCAAACACGGCGCCAATCAAACCAAACGTTCGAGCGCGTTCTTCTGGTTTGGAGATGTCAGCCAAGACAGCTTGCCCAACAGCAATATTACCACCAGTCAAACCATCAAAGGCTCGAGAGATAAACAAAAGCGGGATGTTACGAGTAATAATAGCAAAAGCAAAAACAACGTATGAAAGCGCTGTTCCAAACAACGAACCAGCTAGTATATATTTACGGCCGTATTTATCAGATAATTGCCCCAAAATTGGCGTGGCCAAAAATTGCATGAATGGATACATGGCGGTCAAAAAACCAAGCATGATATATCCGCGATCAATCGAAAACGAAGCTGGAAGCAAATAAAACGATGACGCTGGATCAGCGAGTAAAAGCGGGATAACCGGAATAAGAATACCGATACCAAGCACATCGATAAAAATCGTGAGCATGATAATCGGCAAAACACGTTGACGAACAGATTGCATAAAAAAATAAGTAATACCAAGTTTGACCAGTATACGCTAAAAAAAATATCCTGGCTAGGGTCCAAAAACGATCCGAGGGCGACCAGTGTGTGAACACCGATCGCCCTCGTAGAGCTGACCTCCAGCTAGTCTTCATCACGGCGAAGCTCGCCAAGCTGAAATGACCAGTGGAAGTTGATGAGCCCCGTCATGACTCCAGGAGGCGAACCAATCATCTTGCCAACAGCGAGTCCGATGTCAATCGAATCGCTCTTGGACGTGTGAAAGTTCATCTCGAAGCCAAACAGGATAGAAAAGTCGAACGCTGACGGCGTGAACCCGGCGTGGAGAATGTTGACGAGCGCTACCTTGCGGTGCACCTGCCAGCCAGTCTCGAGACCGAGCGTCACGATGTTGAAATTGTACGACCGGCCACCGAGCGTCTCGAGCCCGAGGCTCGGCACGAAGGTGAAACCGTTCGGCACGCTGAAGTACGGACCAACATGGAACCCGAGCACCTGGCCTTCCGGCGAGTGTCCGGCTTCGACGCTGAGCGTGACGCCAGCCTGTGTTGCCTTCTCCTCACCGTGCGCCCCGTGAGCCGAAGCCACAGGCGACAAGCCGAGGACGAGCGCCGCCACAACGATACTGATGAAACGCATGGTTCTGACCTCTCCCCAGCCAAGGCTGGTGAAAAAAGGATATCCCGCCTAAGTACGGAACAGGCCAGTATACCACAAAATAGGCCTTTTGTCAACCCCTAAATGAGCCAAAAAGCTTGCCGAAATGGCTAACTTGAGCTATACTAACGGCACCTATGTCTACTGTAGAACATCTTATTACCAACCTCAAAAATACCGGCGAACG